>JAOPYW010000107.1 GCA_025964405.1 Thermoleophilia bacterium
GTCGTGGTCGCTGCGTCACTCCGAGCCGTTCGGACCGCTCGACTCGATCGTGCTCGTCGACACCGAGAGCCAGCTCATCGCGGAGATGAACGCATCCAACGGCGCGCTCGTCGCCTCGATCGCAACCGACGACGAGGGCCTGGCCGCGAAGATCACCGAACAGCTGCAGGCGTTCAAGGTCGGGGTCAACAAGCCGCGTTCTCGCGGCGACCGCGAGGAAGTATTCGGTGGCCTCGGTGCATCCTGGCGGGGAGCCTTCGTCGGCGGTGACCTGCTGGTCGAGGCGCTCACCCAACGCGCCGACGGGTCCGAGGAGCGCCTGTACGGCAATTTCCCCGACCACGTGCGCATCCCGGCGACCTGAGGCGACGCCGTGGGAGCGTCTCCCGGCGTGGGATCGGGACGACCCCGGCGTGGCCGATAAGCTGTGGCCATGTCAAAGACCGAGACGCTCCAGCTCGACGATGAGGTCGCAGTCGACCTCGCCGGCCACCACGACGAGGTGCTCGACGCGATCCGCGAACGAGCGGGCTGCGACGTCAACCTGCGCGGCAACGAGCTGACCCTCACCGGCGACGACTGGGCGGTCGATCGCGGGCAGCAGCTCGTCACCGAACTGATCGAGATCTCGAAGGCGGGCACGCCGCTCACGCCGCAGGTCGTGCAGGTGGTGGAGGTCGGCGCGGGCCTGCGCTCGAACGTGCCGCTGCCGCACACGGGCACGGGCTCGACCTCGGCCCGCAAGGAGAAGGGTGCCCCGGTCGAGGCGCCCAGCTCCCCCGAACCGATTCCCGCAGCTGCCGCCGTCAACCGCGCTCCGGCACAGCGGCGCGAGCAGCAACAGCAGCACCAGAAGCCCAAGCCGCAGGCGGGGCATCGCAACACCTTCCCGTCGACGGAGCCGCGCGCCGAGGGCGACCGACCGAGTGCGAAGAGCGTGTTCACCGACGTGGTGCTGACCCATCGCGGCAAGTCGATCGGGCCGCGCAGCGCGGGGCAGAAGAACTACGTCGACACGATCCGCGAGAACTCGATCACCTTCGGCATCGGGCCGGCGGGCACGGGCAAGACCTACCTCGCGATGGCGCTCGCCGTCGAGGCGCTCGTTGAGCGCCGCGTGGCGCGCATCGTGCTCTGCCGCCCGGCGGTCGAGGCGGGTGAGAAGCTCGGCTTCCTGCCGGGCAGCCTGCTCGACAAGGTCGATCCGTACCTGCGCCCCCTGTACGACGCGCTCTACGACATGATGGATCCCGACCGACTGACGACCTGCATGGAGCAGGGCATCATCGAGGTCGCGCCGCTCGCGTTCATGCGTGGTCGCACGCTCAACGATGCCTTCGTGGTGCTCGACGAGGCGCAGAACACGACGCCCGAGCAGATGCAGATGTTCCTGACGCGGCTCGGCTTCGGCTCGAAGATGGTGGTCACCGGCGATCCGTCGCAGATCGACCTGCAGCGCGGGCAGACGTCGGGCCTGAACGACATCAACGTCATCCTGCGCAACATCGACGACATCGGCTTCGTGCAGTTCGACCAGGCCGACGTGCAGCGCCACCGCCTCGTGCAGCGCATCGTGGCCGCGTACCAGACGCGCAAGGAGAATGAGGAGACCGAGCACGCATGAGCGGGCCCGATTTCCAGATCGCCTGCGAGGTCGCCTGGGACAAGGGCGTGGTGGCGATCCTCCCCGAGCTCCACGTGCAGCGGCTCGTGGCGGCGTCGCTCTACGAGGCCGGTGCGCAGGATGGCGATTCGATCGAGCTCGGCGTGACGTTCTGCGACCTCGAGCGCAGCCGCGAGCTCAACCTCGAACACCGCGAGGTCGACGGGCCGACCGACGTGCTCAGCTTCCCGATCGACGACCTCACCGAGGAGCTGCCGGAGGACATGCCGCGCGAGCTCGGCGACATCGTCATCTGCCCCGCCTACGTGAAGCAGCAGGTCGCCGACGGCACGACCATGCAGCCGCACGGGCCCGGTCAGGAGTCGGGTGACTCCACGCTGCGCGAGGCACTCGAGCGCTGCATCGTGCACGGCGCGCTGCACCTCGCCGGATTCGACCACGAGCGCAGCGACCAGGATGCGACCGAGATGTTCGCGCTCGAACAGCTCGTGCTCGACCGGGTGCGCGGCGCGACCGCGGAAGCGTAGGCTCACCGCATGTTCAGTTGGCTCCGCAACCGGGTTCGCATCAGTCGTCGCTACGTCGGCCTGAGCGAGAAGCGTCCGCTCGTGCAGAGCTTCAACTTCGCGTTCGACGGCGTGATCCACACGCTGGCCACCCAGCGCAACATGCGCATCCACTTCGTGGCGGCCGCGGCGGCGATGTTCGCGTGCCTGGGCTTCGGGGTCACCGGCATCGAGATGGCGATCGTCATCTTCGCCGCCGCGTTCGTGATCGCCGCCGAGATGCTCAACACGGCGATCGAAGCTGCGGTCGACGTCGCGACCACGAGCTTCAACCCGCTCGCGAAGGTCGCGAAGGACGTCGCAGCCGGTGCGGTGCTCGTGGCGACCTTCAACGCCGTCGCCGTGGGCTACATCGTGTTCGCGCCCAAGGTCGGCAACCCGTCGCGCAAGCTGCTCCTCGCGGTGCGCGACGCGCCCGTGCACATCACGTTCATCGCGCTGGTGCTCACGCTGCTCGCGGTCATCGGGCTCAAGGTCGTGTCGGGCCGCAGCGGCACGCCGCTCCGCGGTGGCTGGCCGAGCGGCCACGCGGCCATCGCCTTCGCGGCGTGGATGGCGATCACCTTCGTCACGAGCAGCACCACCTACGGAACGCTCGTCTCCGCGCTCTCGTTCGTGCTCGCACTCCTGGTCTGCCACACCCGCGTGGAGGCAGGCGTGCACACGTTCGGTGAGGTCGTGGCGGGCGCCGTCGTCGGTTCGAGCATCACGCTCCTGGTCTTCCAGCTCTTCGAATTCGCCGGCCCCTGACCTGACGCACCCGGAGTGGTGCCGGAGACGGATCAAGCCACGCACGGCACGTGCCGATGTTCGGGCGATGCCCGTGGCCCGACTCCCATCCGACCTCCTGCGCGCCCTGATCGCGACCCTGCGCAGCCAGCTGCTGATAGCGGCGACCTCGGCGCTCGTGGTGGGCATCACGATCTCGCTGCTCGTCGGCGGTCGGGTCGATGCCGGTCGTGCACTGGCGGTGTGGGTCGCGGCGTCGATCACGCTCACGACGGCATCGGCGCTGTGCGTGACGCATCCGGATGACACGCCCTGGTCGCAGCTCCCGGTGCGCGCGGCGCGCGCCCTCGTGCAGGGGCTGGCCTGCTGCCTGCCCCTCTTCGCCCTCCTGCTGCTGACGCGCGGCGGGGCAGGCGTGCACGCCCTGCTCGGACTGGTGCTCGTGCCGCTCGTCTTCGTCGGAGCAGCCCTGACCATCGCGCCCGCGAGCCTCGCGGTCGCGGCGGCGGCCGCCGGTGACGTGTCGTGGCTCCCGGGTCGCGCGGTCGCGCTGGTGCGCCCGCGGCCGTGGCGGAGCGCCGGCGCAGCGCTGGTCGGTGTGGTGCTGGCGGGCCTCGTCTCACTTCCGGGCGCGCTCGGCGGCCTGCTGCTCACCGCGCTGCTCGGGCCGTTCGGCGCGATCGGCTACGGCATGGGTGCGGCCGTGGGGATCCCCGTGCTCGGCGCGACCCTTGCGATCGTGTGGAATTCCCTCGATGAGACGAGCACGCAGGGTCGGGCGTCGATCCCGGACATCGACCATGCGAACCCGGGTTGGATCGCAGGCCCGACGTGGCAGGCGACCTTCGATGGCGACGGCCGGTGGGGCACGTGGCTGCAGATGCCGATCAGCGGCACGATCGCCGTGCGGCTCGCGCGCGAGCAGACTGCTCTCGACCTGCTGACCCACGGACCCGACGGCACCTGGATCGAACATGGCCGCGTCGGCGCGACAGGAGGAGCACTCGTCGTGGTGCAGCTCGCGGCGGGCGCCACCTGGCTCCAGCTGCAGGTGGCGCCGGGCGCAGCCGTGCCGCTTGGCGTCGTCGAGGTCGGGGTGCTGGCTCCCGCCGCTGCTGCGGCGTGACGTCGACGCGCACGCATCGGCACACTTTCGGCACGAACCCTGCGCAACGTGTCACACGGGCTGTTCGACGCTCTCGGCATGGATGGAACCGACGACCTCACCACCCCTGACGCGGTGCGACCCGAACGCCACGACCACGCCGACATCAAGGCGCGTTTCGCCGCAGTGCTCCAGCCGCCGGTCGACGAGCCCGTCGACGTGTCGGCCTACCTGTTGCACCCGCCGCCCAGTGCCGCCGAGCTGGAGCGACGTGACCGCCGACGGTTCGTGGTGCGCTGGGCCTCCCTCGCGGCCGCAGGCGTGCTGGGGGTGATCCTGCTCGTTCCGATGCCGGGAGGCGGCGGCGCGTCGCCCGACGACCCGGGCGGCTCGGGCGCACGGGTCGAACCGGTCGCCGACGACTCCTATCCCCAGCGTGTCGACGTGCCGTTGGCGCCGACACGACGACCGACTGCGAAGCGGGCAAAGGCAGCGGGCGCCGTCCGTCGCGCGACCTCGGAACCGCGGGCGGCGAGCACGGCGGGTCAGCGCGCGGTGGCCGTTCCGGTGCGCCGGCAACCGGTGACGCGTCGGCCGCCGGCGCCGACCAGGGCGCCGCAGGCCAGTTCGCAGCAGGCGGTGTCGAGCGCGCAGTCGGCCAGTTCAGGCGGCGCAGCTCCCGCCCCGACCAGCCCGACAGCACCGCCGACCGGGGAGGGAGCGACCTCGAGCACCGACGCCCCGTCGATCGACGAGGGTGTCGGCACCTCCGGGTCGCGCGGCTCGAGCGGGTAGCATGCACCCATGTCACTTGCTCGACGTACGCCCAGCGACGCCCACCGCGCCCTCCACGACCACGCCGTGGCTGCGCAGGCCCATGCCTACGTGCCGTACTCGCGATTCCGGGTCGGTGCGGCGCTCCAGTTCGCCGACGGCTCCGTCGTGACGGGCTGCAACGTCGAGAACGCTGCGTATTCGATGGCGATCTGCGCGGAACGGACTGCGGTCGTGCGCTCGATCGCGGAGGGACGCGACATCACGTCGGTGACCGCGATCGCCGTGGCGGTCGATGGCGCCGAGGGGCCGCCGTGCGGCGCGTGCCGCCAGATGCTGGTGGAGTTCTTCCCCGACGCGGAGATCGCCTTCACGACCGGAGGCGAACTCGGCGTCGCCCAGGTACGTGACCTGTTGCCGGCGGCCTTCATCCCGGAATCGCTCGACGCGTGAGCGCCGTCGACGTCACCAACTCGGGCTTCGTCGCGGTAGCCGGACGACCGAACGCCGGCAAGTCGACGCTGGTGAACCACATCGTCGGGCACCATGTCGCGATCGTCTCGCCGATCGCCCAGACGACCCGCCGCATCGTGCGCGCGTCGTTCACCGTCGACCATGCGCAGGTCGTGTTCGTCGACCTGCCCGGCAGCCAGAAGCCGATGGATCGCATGACGTCGCGCATGCAGAAGTCGGTCGAGGCGTCGTTCAAGGACGTCGACTTCGTGCTCTGGGTGATCGACGGCTCCGAGAAGCCCGGTGCCGGGGAGGAGAAGGTCGCCGACCTCGTGTTCGGTTCGGGCCTCCCGGTCATCGTCGCCCTCAACAAGGTCGACCTCACCAAGCCGACGGTGATCATGGAGCGCATCATCGAGCTCCAGGCGATCATCGGCGACCGCGAATACGCCGAGCTCGTACCGATCTCCGCGCGCACCGGCGACGGGGTCGACGTGCTCGTGCAGCAGCTGGTGAAGCACCTGCCGGAGGGTCCGGCGTGGTTCGGCGATGACGACGTCGTCGACATGCGCGACGAGGAGCGGATCGCCGAATACATCCGCGAGGCGACGCTCGCCCACCTGCGCGAGGAGCTCCCACACGCGACGGCCGTCACGGTCGACGACCTGATCGACGAGGGCAAGGTGCTCCGCGCCGAATGCACGATCTGGGTCGAACGTGAGAGCCAGGTCGGCATCGTGGTCGGCAAGGCCGGCGCCACCATTCGCGACGTGGGCATCCAGGCGCGCGAACGCATCGAGCTGGAACTGGGGCTCGACCTGCACCTCGAACTGCGCGTGAAGGTTCGCAAGCACTGGCGCGACGACGAACAGTGGCTCGGACGAGCCGGCCTGTAACATCAGCACATGCACGAGGATCCGCCGACAGGGCCAGCACCCGATGACGCCGCCGAGGCACACGCCCGGCAGCTCGGCGACCTGCAACGGCTCGCCGCTGCCAACGAGGAGGCGACCTGGGGTGACACCGAACGCGGGCGCATCCGCGTGCCCGGCATCCTGAGCGGCGACGTCGGTCCCAAGGGCAAGGTCGCCGCGCAGCTGCGGAGCCTCTCGCGCTCTGAACGTGCCCATCTGGGAGAAGTGCCCTACGGCACCAACGTCCCCGGTTCGGGGCGCCTCGTGCTCCTCCCGATGCTGGCGATCGCACTCGTGCTGGCGCTCGTGGTCGCGCTCATCTTCTGGCTCGCTGCATGAGTGGCATCTCGATCGCGAAGAGTCTCGAGCTGCACCTCGTGCGCCCGCTGATCACGCGCGACGAAGTGCTGGCGGGGTGTGCGCAGGCCGCCGCCGCCCACCTCGCCGCGGTCTGCGTCTGGCCCACCCATGTCGCCGCCGCCGCTGCGGCCCTCGCCGGATCCGACACCCGCATCCGCGCCGCGATCGGCTTCCCCTTCGGACAGGATGCGCCCTCGACCAAGCTCGTCGCGTGTCAACGGGCGCTGGCCGACGGAGCCCACGAGGTCGCGGTCATGCTCGACCACTCGACCCTCGGCAGCACGAGCGGCCAGGCGGAACCCACGGCCGCGCTCGAGGAACTCGACCGGCTCCTCGAACATGCCGCGTGGTCGTCGCTCACGGCCGCGCGTGGTCGCGCCGAGCTGACCATCGTTCTCGAAGCGATGCTGCTCGCCCCCGAGGTGATGGCGCCCCTGCTCACGCACCTACATGATTCGCCCGCCGGATTTGTTCAGACCGGCAGCGGGCATCAGCCCCGAGCCGTGACTGAGCACGACATCCGCGTGTTGCGCGACCTCGCCCCAGCAGACATCGCCATCGTGGCGGTCGGCGGCGTCGCAACGCTGACGGATGCAGCAGCGCTCATCGTCGCTGGTGCGATTCGGGTCGGCAGCGGAAGCGCCACCCTGATTCTGGAGCAGGAACGACGGAGCCGAGGAGCCCGACCCACCGCATCATGAGTGATCTCACCGACGCCATCGAACGTACGCGCCGCCACTGGACCGATCGACCGACCGAGCACGGGACGATCGAAGGGTTGCAGGCTGCGGCGCAGGCCGCCCCCGGGGTGCGCTCGCTCCTCGAGGTGCTCAGCGAGGATCGACTGGCGTTGCTGGTCGAACCCAAGCGCGCGACCGTGAGCCGCGGCACCATCAACCCCCACCTCGACCTGGGCGCCGTCGCACGCGAGTGCGAGGCGGCCGGCGCGTGTGCGATCAGCGTCGTCACGGAGCGTGAGCTGAGTGGCGGCACGATCGACGACCTGCGCGCCGCTCGCGCCGTCGCCACGATCCCGGTGATCGCCCGCGACCTCGTCGTCGACCTGCGCCAGGTCTACGAGCTCCGTGCCGCAGGCGCCGACGCGCTCCTCGTACCCGCCCGGGTCTTCGCCGACGAGTTCGAGGAGGACCACGGTACCCAGGACGGTCGTGCGACCAGCTCCCAGCTCATCGCGCTCGCGCACCAGCTCGGCATGGAGTTCCTCTTCTCGATCGGCACCGAGGAGGAGCTCGCGTTCGCCGTCGACACCGACGCGGATGCGCTCAACATCGACAACCGTGCCGAGCGCGGCAACATCGACGTCGAACGCACCTTCGAGCTCCTCGCCGAAGTGCCGCTCGGCTGGCCGGTCATCAGCGAGTCGATCGCGACCGTCGACGAGGTCGCCAAGCTGCACCGCGCAGGTGTCGATGGCCTGCTGCTCGACGAGGGACACACCGAGACGGGCCTTGCGAACGCGCTGGCGATCTACGCCGACCTCACGCTCGACGCGTAGCAGGCTCGCTTCCCCGACCGTAGGTCAGGTGAAGACGTGCACCGGGGTGCCGATGGCGGAGTGGTTCCAGGTGAACGACGCGGCCCAGTTGGGCTCCCGCACGCAGCCGTGGCTCGCCGGGTGTGCGGGCACCGGATCGTATCCGTGGATGCCGAACTCACCGTGGAAGGCCATGAAGCGGTAGAGGTACGACCCGCCGCGCTGGTAGATGTGGAAGGTGCCCACGGGCGTGTTGCCGGTCGCGCCGGTGGAGACCGCGATGATGCCGAGCACCCGGGAGCCCTTGGCCACGGTGAGCGTCTGCCGCGACTTGTCGACCTCGATGTGCACCCGGCCGCCATCCGTGAACCGCGCCTTCGGACCGCGCTTGAGCGTGGCCAGCTTCGCCCACTCCCTCGAACCCCACACGTAGGTGCGCGACAGCCCGTAGGACTTCTGGAACGCGAGCGTCACCTCGCTCGTGGCGAACGAGTAGCGATCACCGGAGCGGGGCGTGAGGAACCCGAGGGCCGCGAGGCGCGACTGCAGGGCGCGCACGTCGGGTCCGGCGGAGCCGACGCGCAGGGTGCGGCCTGCTGCCGCGAACCGCGCGCTCGCCGCAGTTCGATCCCAGTCGGCGGAGCTCGTGGTGCCGCGCAGGCGGAAACGACCTGCGCCCTTCGGCGTCACGACCTTGCGGCCGACCCCGTTGCGCACGGCGATCGTGGTCGTGGCGAGCTTGGTGCCGGCGCCGTCGAGTCGGACGCGCACCGTGCCGTTGAACGTACGTGGCAGCACCGACACCTGCACGGTCACGGGGTAGTAGGCAGTCGCGCTGCCCACGGTCGCGAGCCGCAGCGTCGGAGCCACGCCGACCTTGACGGGGGTGCTCGCGACGGCCGCGTCGACCGACTGCACGCGGTATTCGGTGCTCCGGGCCGGCGCCACCTTGAGGCTCCATGTGCCGCTTCCGTCTGCCGCCGTGGTCACCACGCCGACCTTGAGCCACGCGCCCGATGCGGCGCGTGCGGTCACGACGAGCTGCTCCGACGGTACGCCGGCCGGCGCCGCGACTCCCGACAGCACGGTCGATCCGCCGTTGGCGACGTGGGTCGCAGATGCGCCGACGGTGAGGGAGGTCGCTGCCCCGGCGGTCGCCGGCAGGAGGAGCGCCGCCACGCCGAGGGTGGTCGCCAGCATCAGTCGTCGCATCGTCGTCACCTTGTTCGCCTGCATCTCGTACGTCATCCCATGAAACCGCGAACGGTGTCGAACAGCTCCTCGGGCACGACCCGGGCATCGCCCTCGGTCTCCTCGAGGGGCACGGCGACGACGTCCTGCCCGACCTGGGCGACGAGCTTGCCGAAGACACCATCATGCACGAGGTCGGCCGCGAACACGCCGAACTGGGCCGCCAAGGAGCGGTCGCGTGCGGTGGGCGGACCGCCACGCTGCACGTGGCCGAGGATGGTGACGCGGGTCTCGTAGCCGGTCAGTTCCTCCACGGCGCGCGCGACGTGCTGCGACACGCCGCCCAGGCGCGGGTATCCGTAGGCATCGAGCTGCTCCGACTCCTCGAGCCCGTCGAAGAGACCCGTGTCGCTGCGGAGCGTGTATCCCTCGCCCACCACGATGAGGGAGCTGTTGCGGCCCTCGGCGTGACGGCGCTTGATGATCGAGGCTGCCTCCTCGACGGTGAGGTCCATCTCCGGCAGCAGGATGACATCCGCGCCACCGGCGATGCCGCTCTCCATCGCGAGCCATCCGGCCGTTCGACCCATGACCTCGCACACCATCACGCGGTCGTGGCTCTCAGCGGTCGTGGCCAGGCGGTCGAGGGCCTCGGTCGCGATGGCGAGCGCACTGTCGAACCCGACGGTCATCTGGGTGCCGGGCAGGTCGTTGTCGATCGTCTTGGGCACGCCCACGACCGGTAGGCCGTGGTCGCGCCACATCTCGAGCGCGCCGCGCATCGTGCCCTCGCCGCCGACGACGATCAGGGCGTCGATCTCATGGCGCTGGAGCGTCGCGAGCACGCGCGCCGGTCGGTCGCCGCCGTGCGACGGGTTCTCGCCCGAGGAACGCAGGATGGTTCCGCCCTCGCGCATGATGCCGCGCACGATGTCACGCGTCAGCGGAATCGACTGGTCCTGGATGACACCTCGCCAGCCGTACTTGAAGCCGACGAGCTCGTGGCCGCGGTCCCAGCTCCGTCGCGCAACTGATGAGATGACTGCATTGAGGCCGGGGCAATCGCCGCCGCCGGTGAGGATTCCGATTCGCATGCGGGAATCCTACGCGTGTGGGCGGGCACCGCGCGTGTTTCTTCTCGAAGTTCGCCCGCGTCGGCCGCGCGTGCGAAGATGTCTCGGTGCAGCACTCCGGCGACCAGCACGACGACAGCGACGATTCCTCGGGCGATTGGCCCGAGCTGGAGGGGTCGCGTGCCGACGACGACGATGCTTCGTCAGACGGGGAGGAGACGTCCTCCGACGGGTTCGCGCTCCCGACGCATGTGTTCTTCGAGAACGAGCACCTCATCCGCGCACTCAACGACCCGCGCCGCGGTGAGAACGACCCCGACCTCGCGAAACGCCTCTTCGGCGCGCTGCTGCAGTCGACCCTGATCGCCCTCGTTCCCGAGGACCAGGACCTCGGCACCGCCGACGACGACGCCGACGAGGGTTCGGTCGCAGGCGAGATCACGCTGGAGGGTGAGCTCGAGCTGAGCTTCGTCCTCGTGCGCCACCCCGACGTCGAGGGTGACATCGTGCCGATGTTCACCGACGAGGGCTCGCTCGGCACCTTCATGCCCGAGGGAGGTCGCTACGTGGCACTCTCGGTGCGCGACCTGTTCCCCCTGCTCGGCAGTGGCAGTGACGGTCCGCCCAACATCGTGATCAATCCCGGTGGCGACGAGGCGCTCCTGCTGACTCCGCGCATGGTGCAGGACCTGATCGATTCCTCGCGCGGCTACGGCACGCAGGTGATCGACGAGGGTGTCGACGTGATCGTGGCGGCAGCCGAGGAGCCGCTGGCGCCCGAATCCGAACAGGCCCTCGCCGACCTCTTCACCGCACATGACGCGGTGCTGCGCTGCACCCAGCTGCAGTGGTTCATGCCCGACCGGCACGCCGAGCCGAGCCTCGTGTTGGCGGTGGAGCTCGATCCGGAGGTCACCGGCGATGAGCGCCGGTACGCCCTGGCATCGCTCTGGCGCGACCTGTCACCCGTGCTGCGCAACCTCGACCGACACGTCGAGATGGTCGACCTCGCCGGTCAGCGCGAACGGCTCGAGCCGATGGTCCGCGAGTTGCCACCGTTCTACGAGCGCCGCGCCCGGTAGGGTTCGCACACAGCTCCACGAGCCCCCGTAGCCCAACTGGTAGAGGCAATCGACTCAAAATCGATCCAGTGTCGGTTCGAATCCGACCGGGGGTACTTCCTGATTCGCGTTACTGCGACGGCAGTTCGCGCAGCGCCTGCTCCGCCGCGTCGAGCAGCGCATAGGCGCCCTCGAGGTGACGGTTCGGATCGGGCGTGCCCTGCGGCACCGACACGAGCCATCCCAGGTGGCCGAGCGCGAAGCCGATGTCCTGCGAAGCGTGCATGAATCGGTTGACGTTCTCGTAGGTGCGCTCGGTCGTGTCGAGCAGCATCGCGCCGTAGCTGACGGCCATCGTCGCCTTGCCGAGCTGGAACTGGGCGCGCGTGTAGTGCTGCGACGTGAGGTCTTCGCGGGCCTGCTGCACGCGAACGAGCGCGTCGGTGAAGCCCGCGTAGCGCGGCGGCGGGCGGAAGGCGGGGGCGGTTGAGATGGCGGCGAGCTGCATGCGAGCGATCCTCGCACGCCGGTCACCTGCGGTGCGACGTCAGTCGATCGGGTCGCCGAGGTCGAAGTCGAGGTCGTCGACCTCCACCTGCACGGCGTCACGCGCTCGCTGCGAGAACCTGAACAGTCCGCGTCGCTCCGCCACGCGTGGCAGCTCGGCCTGCGCGCGCTGCTCGCCCGCGGTCAGCTCGAACGGGTCGAGCACGCCCACCGGACCACGCTGGTCGCGCGCGGCGGAAAGTCGTGAGAGCGCCGAACCGAGACCCTCGGTGCGCTCCTGATGCTGGTCATCGTCCATCACGGTAACGATGCCTCGAATATGCGAAATCGGCAAGGCCATGTGTGGATTGTTCCCGACGCGACGCAGAAATACGCGCGCGATCGGCGGTTGGCCGTCATCGGCTTCGGGGTGCGGTGGCAGGGGGCTCACGCGACCACGACCTGCACCAGTCGCGCATGCACGCGCGCGTGGAGGCGACGCACCTGCAGCGACAGCTCCTCGCCATCCAGCACGACGTCGGGTGACGCCGAGCACTCGAGCGCGATCTCGACTCCGCGCGCATGGTGCACGCCCTCGCGGCGCGCCAGGTCGCCGTTGAGCAGGGCCGCGGCGTCGAACATGAGGCGCCGCGCGGCGCGTCCACTCGGCACGATCACGAGGTCGAGCTTGCCGTCCCCGAGCGTCGTGCCTCCGGTGTCGCCCCAACCGCCGAAGGCACCGGTGCTCGCGATCATCACCTGCCAGGCCGTGCCGGTGAAGGCGGGGGAGCCATCAACGGTCGCGACGAGTTCGACGGGCTTGGCGCGGGCCATGCCCAGCAGCGCTCCGACCGGATACGCGAACGGACCGAGCCGCGACTTCAGCGACGCGGCCGCGGCCGCCGCGTGCGGTGCGATGCCGAGCGAGACGACGTTGACGAACGGTCGGCCGTCGAGCAGGCCGAGCTCGATCGGTCGAAGTCGACGACCGTCGGCGGCGAGGGCGAGTGCGTCGGCCATGTCGTCGGGGAGCTGGAGTGCGCGGGCGAAGTCGTTGGCGGTGCCGGCCGGCACCACGCCGAGCGGCACGTCGAGATCGGCGGCGACCTGCGCCGCAGGGGCGATCGAGCCGTCGCCGCCGGCAACGATCACGCGGGTCGTCGAGGGGTCGGGCGCATGGCCGGTGACGTCGGCGATGTCGACTTCGTCGACGCGTGCGCCGTGGTCGCGGAACTCGGCCGCGAGGTCGACCTCCTCGTCAGCTGATCCCGAGCGCGCGTTGGTGATGAGCAGGATGCGGTCGGTCACCGCGCGAGCCACTGCACGCCAGCGGTGGCCTGCGTGGTCGACTGCGTGGGGCGGGGCGACGCCATGTCGTGGGCGAAGCGCAGCACCTCGATGCCATCGAGGTGGCGGTCGCCGGCCGTGTCGGGCAGCACGTTGCCCGTGTCGTACTGCTTGAGCAGGTTGCGCACCTCGCGCAGGGTGGCGACCCCGTTGTCGTTGCCGCCGGCATCGGCTCGCACGAAGCTGCGCGCCCCGGCGCCGAAGAAGCCCGGCAGGGTGACGTGTTGGTCCTCGCGCCCCGTGGTGACGTTGATGCGGTTGTCGCCGTCGACGTCGTAGATCGAGATCAGGTCCTGCGCCTGCTGGCGCAGTCCGTCACGGGGAACGAAGAAGTCGTTGACCGACGCAAGGACGTTCTGGAAATTGATCACTCGGTGTACCTCCCACAGGCAGCTTCCATCCACCTGAGCATCGTGGCCGTGAGCAGGGACGTTGCACCACTGCGGCCACCTCGTGGCCGCTGTCGGCCAGCGCAGCGGCGTGGTGCGGCGGGGAACGCCCATGGGAAGGCCGTTCACGTGCGATGCGATCGGCCGCACCGATCACGATAGCCGGGCATGCAGATCCGGGGGAATCGATTCGTTCAGCGCGCCGTCACCGTGACGGCCGCGCTCATGTTGGCGGCGCTCGTCGCCGCAGGATGCGGTGGCGCAGGCGGCGCCAGTGGTGGCAGTGGGGGCGGCAAGCCGCTCACCGAGGTCGTGATCGCCAGCGACTTCCCGCTCACCGGCAGCTCCCGCGCACAGACCGAATCGATGGTGCAGGCCATCGAGATGCTGCTCAAGGAGCACAACGGCAAGGCGGGCAGCGTCAAGGTCACCTACAAGTCGATGGACGACGCCACGGCCCAGGCCGGCAAGTGGGACGAGGCGAAGTGCGCCGAGAACGTGCAGACGGTCGCCAAGGATCCGAAGGTCGTGGTGCTCGTCGGCCCCATGAACTCGGGCTGCGCGCAGATCCAGATCAAGACCGCGAACACCGCCGGGCTCGCCATGG
>JAOPYW010000128.1 GCA_025964405.1 Thermoleophilia bacterium
GCAGCTGCTCGGTCAGGGTCGTCTTGCCCGCATCCGGATGCGAGATGATCGCGACGGTGCGGCGCGTGCGCGCATTGCGCCTGATGTCTTCGGGGGAGCTCACCGCTGCAGGATCTCTGATGCGCGCGGGCGAACCGGCCGATCGGTTCAGGGCGCGGGGCGGGCACCGCAGTGGTCGGGTGAGCGTGTCTCACCGGGACCGTCGAGCGACGCACCGGTGAGCGCCCCGTCGAGGGGCACGCACGCTGCGGCTGCGGTGCCGCTCGAGGCGAGTCGGAGCGGCGGGGTGAAGTCGATCGAACGCACGACGGCGACGCCGTCGATGTCGCGCACGGTGTGGGTGTTGCGATCGACGGCGTTCCAGCTGAGCGCCACTGCCGGGGAGCCGTCGGAGAACGACGACTGCTTCCACGAGCCGACCTGCGCGCGGAGCGGCAGGGTGCCGACGATCGCGACGACCAGCACCGCCGCGAGCACGAAGCGCACGGGCGCGCGGCGGGGGGAGAGGTGCCGGGCCAGCAGCACGAGCAGCCCAGCGGTGGCGGTGACCGTGGCCAGGTTGAGCAGCGCCACCGCCTGGTCGGCGTACGGCGTGACCGACGCCGATCGCGCGAGCAGCCACGTGCCGAGGCCGCCGAGCAGCAGGCTCAGGCCGAGCATCGTCCAGCTCGCGAGTGAACCCAGGAGGTGCTCGATGTTGGTGGTTCCCATGAGTCGCGTGACACGCGTGCGACAGGTTCCCTTCGTGCACGGGCGGATCCGAACCAGCTCCGAACGACGCCCGAACGTGCTGGCTCAGTCGAGCGGGAGGTACATGTTGGTCGAGCCGACCCGAAAGCCGAAGCTCTCGTAGAGGTGACGCGCGCGGGCGTTGTCGCCGAACACGTTGAGCGCGAGGCGGGCGGCGCCGTGCTCCCGCGCCCACACGCGTGCCAGCTCCATCGCGCGTCGTCCGATACCGGCGTCGCGCAGTTCGGGCCGGATCCAGAAGTCGTAGCCGAACGCCTCGCGAACCCCGAGCTTGTCGGACAACCCGATCCAGACGTGACCGAGCGCGACGTCGTCTGCGCCGACGATCGCGAGGAACCCCTGGTGCTCCGTCGCGTGGCCCTCCGGCAGCAGGCTGGCCATCTGGGTGGTGGCGCGCTCGGTCGCGGCCTCGATCGTGACGCCGAAGTTCTCGGCTATCTCGGTCGCGTATTCGCCGGTCGAGCGTGCGTAGAACGCGTCGTACTCCTCGACGGTCATGGGGCGGAGGGTGATGTCGGCGGGGTCGGTCATGCCGCTGGGCTACCCGGAGCCCGAACTTGTCACGCGCGCGTGCACCGGCCGCCAACGGGGGTACATCGGTGAGCATGCAGCTCAGCCACATAGTGCGCACGACATGCGTGGGGCTCGTCATCGCCGGGCTGCTCGCAGTCGCGTTCTGGTACACCGGTCGCGCACCGATGCTCGATCACGCAGCCGTGCGCAGCTCCACCGACGAGGTAGCGTCACTGCGGGCCGAGGGCCGTCACCTGGTGCGGCGGCGACGACCTGCCACGCACGACCACGGTGCGCGCCAACGAACTCGCGGAGGAGCTCGACGCGATCGCCGGTGACCTCGGTTCGGCACAGGTGGCGCGGGCCGACCGCGCCGACGCGACGCGCGCGGTGCGGGCTGCGGAGCGGGCGGCGCGCAGGTTGCGAGCCCTGGCCGCGCATCCGACCCGAGCAGGGACCGAACCATGAAGCGCGTGCTCATGCTGGCGCTGGGCATCCTGTCGGCGATCGGCGGGTTCGTCGACATCGGCGACCTCGTGTTCAACGCCCAGGCGGGCGCGATCTTCGGGTACCAGCTGCTGTGGGTGTTGCCGATCGGGGTCACCGGCATCATCGTCTACTCCGAGATGTGCGGACGCGTCGCCGCGGCGAGCGGGCGTCCGGTGTTCGACGTGGTGCGGGAGCGCCTGGGCTTTCGGCTCGGACTGGTCGCGCTCCTGGCTGCGGTGGCGATCAGCCTGATGACACTGGTGGCGGAGATCGGAGGCGTGGCGCTCGCGATCGAGCTCATGACCGGCTCGCCCTACCGCCTGCTCGTCGCGCTCGCGGTGATCGGGCTCGGCCTGGCGATCTGGACCCTGTCGTTCAGCACGATCGAGAACCTGTTCAGCCTGTTCGGGCTCTGCCTGATCGTCTTCGTCGTCGCGGCGCTGGTGGCCGGCGTCGACTGGCACGGCGTCGCGCAGGGCTTCGTGCCCGGCCACCACGCCACGGGGCAGGGGTCGCATGGCGTCGGCTGGGCCTACGCCTACTTCGTGGTCGGCCTGCTCGGCGCGGCCATGACCCCGTACGAGGTCTACTTCTACTCGTCAGGTGCCGTGGAGGACCACTGGTCGCTCTCCGACCTCGGTACCAACAAGTTCACGGCCGTGGTCGGATATTCGTTGGGTGGCCTGCTCTCTGCCGCGCTCATGGCCACGAGCGCGGCGGTGCTCCTGCCGGATCGCATCCGCCCCGAGTTCATCGGGTCGATCGCGATGATGGCGCAGGAACCGCTCGGCCAGGCCGGGCTCCTCCTGGCCGCGGTCGGCATCCTGTTCGCGACGGGCGGCGCGGCGATCGAGACCGTGTTGTCTGCGGCCTACGCGATCTGCCAGACCTTCGGCTGGGAGTGGGGGGTCGAGCGCGGGTCGCGCGCCGCGCCACGCTTCACGCTGCTCTGGCCCGTGCTGCTCGTCGGCGCCGGTCTCGTGACACTCTCCGGCATCAACCCGGTGCAGCTCACCGAGTACGCCGTCATCTTCTCAGCGCTCGCGTTGCCGCTCACGTACATCCCGATCCTGCTCGTCGCGAACGACCGTCGCTACCTGCACGACAAGGTCAACGGCAGGCTCGCCAACACGCTCGGAGTGATCTTCCTGGTGATGGTGGTCGCCATCTCGATCGCATCGGTGCCGCTCATGCTGCTCTCCCACGGCGGGAGCGTGAGCTGACATGACCCGCGCATCACTCCACCCCGAACATCGCGACCTCCTGCACGTCGCTCACCACCTGCTCGATCACCAGCTGCTCGACACGCACGGCGAGCGGTGCGGCAATGTCGATGACGTGGTGCTGCGGGAA
>JAOPYW010000136.1 GCA_025964405.1 Thermoleophilia bacterium
TGTAGGCGCTCCAGGTGCCACCCTGCGAGAAGATCTGCGCGACGAGGTTGCCCGTGTTGGAGAGGCTGTCGGGATCGTCGGTGCTGGCTCCATTGCCCCGGTAGGTCTCGGCGATGCCGCCCTCGCCGCCGGCCGCGATGTCGAGGAACATCAGTGGACCGTTGAGGGCGTCGCCCCCGTTGATCGCATCCACGATGTCGTAGAACGTGAGGGCGTTCCCCGCGGGAAGCTCGACCGTGACGATGCTCGGCTCTCCGGCGCTGCAGCGAAACTTGATGCGCAGGTGCCGGGTGGGGTCGACCGACCGAGCCTCCTGGTCGAGGAAGGCGCTGGCGTCGTAGACGTTCTGGCGGATCTGTGCCGACACTGTGCTGGTGCGGTCGGTCTGGCCGTAGGGGCGCACGTAGTAGATCTGATGGGCGAGTTCGCCGGCTTCAGCGCAGTCGATGTCGCCAACCGTTCCATCGGGGAGCGCTGCATCCACGCCGTTGCTCGCGTCGAGCGAGGCCACCACGCCGGCCGCCGCGCGTCCAGCGCCGTCCCCTGCAGCAAGCGCGAACATCGATGACGCGACGGAAGCCTGCGCGGCGGCCTCGGGCGTCGGGTCGAATCCGTGCGTGAACATCTCGCGCCCGCTCGACGACTTCATCTTCCACTGTCCCCCACTGACGTGGCACGCGCGACCAAGCCGGGTCACGGTGCGCACCTTGTCGGTGCAGGGCGTCTCCTGGGCGACCTTCCGGACCGCCTGCTTGCGTGACGCCGTCTTCGTCGCCACGTCGGTCGTTCGCACGAGCGTGCCTTGGCCGGGACGATTGGCCGTGCTCGCGTCACTCTGCAATTTCGCGGCCACATGTTCGCGCACGTCAGCGAGCGTCGCCTGCTCCGGCGTCGGCGGAAGCAAGAGTGCTTCGCCCTTCGAGGTGGATCCCGCGAAACCCTCGAGGTGGAGCACTGTCCCGGGCACGGCGAAGCCGAGGGTCAGCGCAGCGGCGATACCAGCAACGAGCATGGACTTTCGGATGGGGAACTCCTGGCGCGGGGCGACGTGATTCCGTGGCATCGTCTCGGGCGCCTAACACCATAAGCGCACGACGCGACGGTGGGGTTCTCGTACGGAAATAGGTCCGTCGGGTGCGATAACACCTGTGGACGCCGACGAGGCCGCCGAGCAGCAGGTGGCGCGCGACGGAGCTCGTCGTCGGCAGGCTCGACTACCTCGTGGGGCTACCCCGCTACTACCATTGGCACCACGCGCGACACAAGCATTTCTGGGATCGCAACTATGCGATCCACCTCCCGGTGGTCGACATGCTCATGGGCACGTTCAAGCTCCCGCGCGGCGGCTCGTGGCCTGAGGAGCACGACATCTTCAACCTGAAGAGCGTGCCGACGGCTTCGTCGCCCAGCACCTCATGCCGTTCCAGGGCAGGCGTGAGTACGACGACTTCGTCGACTGACACGAGGTCGCCGCGCGGCTACTCGAGCTTGGTGCCGAGGCGCGGCTCCGGGAGCGGCGTCGAGCGCTCCTCACCCGTGGTGACGCCGCGCGTCACGACGCCCTCGCGAACCGGCTGGGGCTCGGCGCGCTTGGTGAGTACGCTGGTCGGGGTGCCCCAGAGGCGATCAGCGATCGCATACATCGCGATGCCCGCCGCCATGGCGACGTTGAGGCTCGTCTTGCCGCCGCGCATCGGCAGTTCGAGCAGCACGTCTGCATGCTGGAGCACGTCCTCCTGCGCGCCGCGGAGCTCCTCGCACGCGACGAGCACGACGTCGCGGCCCGGCGGGATCACGAGCTCCTGGAGGGTCACCGATTCGACCTCCTGGTCGAGCACGATGACGAAGCGGTCGGCGAGCACCGCTTCGAGGTCCTCCTCGGTCGGTGCGTGGCGCCACGGCACCATGTCGACCGCATCGAGCGCGACCTTGTCGATGCGCCGGTCGGGCGGGGTGCCGGTGTAGCCGCTGAGCACGAGCTCGTCGACACCGGCGCCGTCGCAGGTGCGAAACAGCGTGCCGACGTTGCGGAGGCTGCGCACGTTGTGCGCGACGACGATGAGGCGCGGAGAATCCATGGGGAGACGGTACCGCATCCGCTCGCGCGGAGTTCGCCGCGTCCCGCCGCGGGGTACCTGCGCTCGTATGCCAGATGCTCGAACACGCGCTTCGCTGCAGGCCGTCCCGCCCGGCCGGGCGCCCGAGGAATACGTCCACGTCGCGGCCACGGCCCGGCGAAACGGGTGGAGCTGCGAGCAGTACGGCGCGAGCGTCGAAGGGGTGCCGCTGCTCGTGTGGATGCCGCCCAACACCCCGACGCGGCTGATCGTCGCGGCGGTCCACGGCGAGGAGGCCATGACCGCCGGCCTCGCACACACCCTGCTCCGCACGATCGACGCGGCGACCTCCAGGGCAGCGATCGTGGCGGTGGCCAACCCCGACGGCCTGCTCGGGGCGATGCGCCAGAACGCGCGCGGCGTCGACCTCAATCGCAACTGGCCAACCCGTGACTGGAGCGCTGCTCCGTCACCGACCTTCTGGCCGACCACCACGACCCGCACCGACGAACACCGCACCCAGCTGTCGTCGCCAGGCAGCGCGCCCGGGTCGGAACCCGAGGTGCAGGCGCTCGTGGCGTTGATCTCCCGCCTGGCGCCGACCGAGGTCATCGACCTGCACGCGCCGCTCGAGTGCGTGCTCGCCCTGCATCCCGGAACCGAGGCGCTCGCGGCCGAGCTCGCCGACCGCGCCGGCCTGCCGATGCTGCACGAACTCGACTCGCCGACCCCCGGCGACTCGGGCACCTGGTGCGCGGAGCAGGGCATAATCAGCGTCACCTACGAGATCGAGGCAGCGCCGCTGCCCGCCCTCTGGGAGCGGCACGCCGCGGCGTTGACCTACGCGGTCACGGGCAGCGAGAGGAGCACCCTATGAGCGCATCGACTCCCCCGACCGGCCAGCAATTCACGATCCGCCATGGCGACGACCACGCCACGGCGGTCGAGCTGGGCGGCGGCATCCGCAGCTACGTCGCCGACGGCCGCGAGCTCCTCGACGGCTACGACGAGCACGAACCCGTGGGCAGCTCGCGCGGGCAGGTGCTCGCCCCTTGGCCGAACCGCGTCGACGGCGGCTGCTACGAATGGGAGGGCGCCCAGCACCAGCTCCCCCTCACCGAGCCGGCGCGCGGCAACGCATCGCACGGACTGCTGCGCTTCGTGTCGTGGCGCTGCACCGAGCACCGCCCCGCTGCGGTGACGCTTGCGGCGACCGTGCTGCCGCAGCCCGGATATCCGTTCGCGCTGGCCGTCACCGTCCGCTACGAACTCGATGCCGGCGGGCTCCACGTCACGACCACGGCGCGCAACATCGGCAGCGCCGCCCTGCCGTGGGCCAGCGGCCAGCATCCCTACCTCGCGGCACCCGATGGCGGCATGATCGATGGGTGTTCGGTGGAGCTGCGGGCGGCGACGATGCTGCCCTCCGACGAGCGTGGCATCCCGCTCGCGCCCGAGCCGACGCGCGGCACGCCGTTCGACCTGCGCGAACTCCGCCGCATCGGCGACCTGCAGCTCGACACCGCGTTCACCGACCTCGCGCGTGACGCCGACGGCATGGCCGCCGTTCGCCTGCGCGGGCCTGACGGCCGTGGCGCGGAGCTGACGGCCGATCGAAGTTATGGGTGGATCCAGCTGTTCACCGGCGACACGCTTCCCGCAGCCCGGCGCCGACGTGGGCTCGCGGTCGAACCGATGACGGCGCCCGCCAACGCCTTCCGCTCCGGGACCGACCTCGTTCGGCTCGAGCCCGGTGCCTCGACGGCGTCGACGTGGCACCTGCGCGCGCTCGCGCCGAGCTGAGCGCGCGGCATCACGGGTGCTCCTTCGGCTTCGCGAGCGTGAAGACGAAGCGCGCGCCACGACCGCCCGGGGCATCCTCGGCCTGCACGCTGCCGCCGAGCGATTCGGCGCTCGCGGCGACGATCGCGAGGCCGAGGCCCGTGCCCGCGCGACCCGCACCCTGCTCCCCGCGCTGGAAGGGACTGAGGATGCGACGCTTGTCGGCATCCGACAGCCCCGGCCCATCATCATCGATGTAGAAGCGCCACAGGTCGGAGGTGTCGTCGGAACTGATGCGCACGTGGGCGGGCTCGTCGGGAAGGTGTCCGTAGGCGGCGGCGTTCTCGAGCAGGTTCTTGAAGCCGCGGAAGAGGATCGTGCGGTTC
>JAOPYW010000137.1 GCA_025964405.1 Thermoleophilia bacterium
TCCTCACCTGCGCTGCGGTGTGTATGACAGTCGCTCCCGCCGTGGCAGCGGCGCCGCCGTCAATCCGCCTCCGGGCCGACTGGTATGTCGTCACGACGCCCTACCGGTATGACGTGGGGCAGCGCTACGAGGCTGGGTGGCATCGCGGCGCCGACGTGCGGCCCGCAGGAGGGGTGGTGCGCGCGGTGACGAGCGGGGTCGTTCGCTTCGTGGGAGCCGTGGCGGGTCGACGCATCGTCACGGTGCACGACCGCACGCATGGCATCGTGGTGACGTACGTAGGGCTCGACGGCATCCACGTGCAGCCTGGGCAGCGGGTCACGCCCGGCGTGACGATCGGGGCGGGGCATGCGGTGCACGTCGGTGCCTACGACGACGCGCACCGCGAACGGTACGTGCCGATCGTGGGTGGCACCGGCGCCCCCGGCATCGGCGGCACAGCTGGCGACGACTCACTGTCAGGCGCCGTCGTGGGTCGGTTGCGCGACGCAGCGCTCGGCGAGGCGTCACCGGGTGCGGGGCAGCCCGGCGGGGGGCAGCTCGGCGCGCCGATCGTGCACGCGCCGCTCGTGCGTGATGTGTTGGGCGCACACGGTGCGCCCACTGCCAGCGGTGCGCTGACGGCGCCAGCAGCGACGGTCCCGGCGCGGGTCGTCGGGCGGAGCCTCGGGGCAGTGACCAGCACGCCCAGTCGATCGCGGGTCGGTACGGGGACGGGCTCCAGCGGGTCGTCGGGCGCGGGCCCGAACGAGTTGTCGGGCGTGGGTTCGGTTGCACCGTCGGCCGTGAAGTCGACGGTACTCGACATCGCTTCCTTCACCGGGCTGATCGGGATCGACCTACCCGCCTCCGATCGCGCGGCAGCTCCCCGCACGCACCGCACCCTCGCACGGGGTGCACGCGTCGGCGCGGCGCGTCGGGAGACGTTGGCGGCGCTGCACACTGCGCTCATCGGAGGCGGGCACGCGCGCGCACCGGGCCCCGCGAACGCACCGGCCCCGCCACCGGGCTCGCGGGCGGTGACCCCCACACCGTCGACGACGCCGATGCCCCGAGCCGTCGCGGCGATCGCCGCGGGCCGCGTGTCAGCTGATGACCTGCGACCACGTGAGCCCCCGCATGCAGCTCCCCATCGGCCCGACCGGTGGTCGGCGCACCCGCTGCTGGGGCTGCTCGCCGGATGTGCGCTCGTGGCAGTGGTCGGGCGCGCGCTCCGACGTCGGCGCGGTGGTCGGGAGGTGCGCGAGGATCAGGTCGGCACCCGCGCGGGTATCGGGGTTCCACTGCTCGTGCTGCCGCAGTCGATCGAACCTGGCTCCCCGGAGATCGAGGAGCGAGCCGCGATAGCATGGAGCGATCCACCGCCCGATCGGGCGCGCATCCCGGAGCACGCATGACCTTCTACGTCACAACGCCGATCTACTACGTGAATTCGTCGCCGCACCTCGGCCACGCCTACACGACGATCGCCGCCGACGTGATGACGCGGTTCCAGCGCCTGGTCGGCACCGAGGCCTTCTACCTCACCGGCACCGACGAGCACGGCTCCAAGATCGCCGAGGCCGCCGAGGCCGCTGGTGAGGATCCGCAGGCGTTCACCGACCGCATCTCGCAGCGGTTCCGTGACCTGCTGCCGCTGCTCGACGTGGAGAACGACTTCTTCATCCGCACCACCGACGCGCCGCACAAGGCGTTCGTGCAGCAGGTGGCCCAGCGGATGTACGACAAGGGCGACATCTACAAGGACACCTATTCGGGGTGGTACTGCACGGCCTGCGAGCGTTACTACAACGACGGCGAGCTGCTCGAGGGCAACGCGTGCCCGATCCACAAGCGCCCGGTCGAGCACATGGAGGAGACCAACTGGTTCTTCCGGCTGAGCGCCTACAAGGAGCGCCTCATCGCGCACTTCGACGCGAACCCGGAGTGGATCGTGCCGCGCGCCAAGTTCAACGAGGCGCGCGGGCTCATCGACCAGCTGGAAGACCTCTCGATCAGCCGCAGCTCGATCACCTGGGGCGTCGACGTGCCGTGGGACGACAGCCAGGTGTTCTACGTCTGGATCGACGCGCTCTTCAACTACGCGTCGGCGCTCACCTACGCGGTCGAGGGCGAGGACCTCTCCGCGAAGTTCTGGCCGCCGACGGTGCAGGTGCTGGCCAAGGACATCCTCAAGTTCCACAGCGTGTACTGGCCGGCGTTCCTGATGTCAGCCGACCTCGCGCTCCCCGAGCAGCTGTTCATCCACGGCTACCTGACCGTGGGCGGCGACAAGATGGGCAAGTCGATGGGCAACGCCCTCGACCCCTTCCCGATCATCGAGCAGCACGGTCCCGATCCGCTCCGGTTCTACGTGCTGCGCGAGGTGCAGTTCGGCAGCGACGGCGCGGTCTCGCAGGAGGGCTTCGAGCGTCGCTACGACACCGAGCTCGCGAACGACCTGGGCAACCTCGTCAGCCGCAGCGCGAGCATGCTCGTGAAGTACCTCGGTGTCGACGGGGTCGCGAAGGTGCCGGCCGTGCCGGCCGACTCCGCCGTGCGCGCGAGCGCCGAGGCCACGATCGCGACGTGGCGTGCGCAGATGACCGAGCTCGACCTGTCGGGGGCGCTCGAGACCGTGTGGGTGTTCGTGCGTGAGCTCAACAAGCACGTCGAGGATCGCGCGCCGTGGGCGCTGGCCAAGGACGAGGCGAACGCGGAGCTGCTCGCGACCACGCTCGGCGAACTCGCCGAGGGCATCGTCACGGTCGCCCATGCGCTGTCGCCGGTGATGCCGAGCACGAGCGTGAAGGTCGCGGCGATGATCGGAGTCGACGCCGGGGCGCTGCAGCAGTGGAGCTGGGGCATCGCCGAGGGCCGCGACGTCACCAAGCCGTCGCCGCTCTTCCCGCGGCTGGAGACAGCGAAGGCCTGATAGGGATCAGTCGAGTTCGACGAACTCGTCGCACGCGCTGCGGCTGATGCCTGCTCGGGCGAAGTGGTCGTCGGCGTCGACGCACACGTCGCGACCGTACATCCGCACGACACCGTGTCCCTCGGCGAGGTCGGCGAGTTGACGGGAGTTCGAGGCCGGGATGGCGGCGATCGCGAGCAGGGCGAAGATCGTGATGACCCCCGAGCTCCACCCGATCGCGAGGTTGCGCCCGCGTGATGCCGGGTGCTCCGCATCGCGGGCGAGGTGGGCGACCGCCGAGTTGAGCGCGAGCAGGAGCGCGAACGCGATCCAGGCGAAGCACGACACCCACAGCACGACGAGCCCACGGCCGGTGCCGGGGTCGAACGCCGAGGAGACCCCGCCGCCGTTCACGAGGATGAGCGTCACCTGCACCGCCCAGGCGGCGATCAGGATCCAGATCGCCGAGATGAGGGCGACGTGGACGACCTTCGCGAGGATGCGAGCGATGTTGGAGATCAGCGAGCCGAGCGACTGGAGCGCCGGGCCCGCACCGTCCCGCGCGCGGCTGATCATCTCCTGCGCCGTCGTGCCCGAACCGTGCGCCGCTGCGCGCT
Source organism: Thermoleophilia bacterium (assembly GCA_025964405.1). GTDB lineage: Bacteria > Actinomycetota > Thermoleophilia > Gaiellales > SKUG01 > JAGQUL01. The sequence continues at coordinate 3,511 of JAOPYW010000137.1, forward strand.
TCTCGGGCGTGTCGGCCTTCGGGAGCACGAACGCCAGCACGATGTAGAGCGGGATGGCGACGCCGCCCGTGATGAAGGTGAGGATGATCCACGCGACGCGGATGATCGTGACGTCGACGTTGAGGTACGCCGCAATACCGGCTGCCACGCCGGCGATCATGCTGTCCTCGCGGTCGTCGAGGCGGTAGAGCTTGCGGTCGCGCCAGCTGGCCGGAGTGCCGCCAGCCGGTGCCGTGGCCGGGCCCTCGGAGGTGGACCAGCCTCCGTCGCGCGGCGCCGTGGCATCCGCGCCCAGTGCTGGTTCGACCTCGCCGAGTGCGGCGAGGATGGTCGTGATCGCCTCGGTGGTGACGACGTCACGGTCGGTGCGGGCGACCTCGTCGCAGCGCTCGGCGATCGTCGAGCAGGAGTTCGTCGCGATCGGGGTCGGCCGCGAGACGGGTGCGGGCGGTCTCCATCCAG
>JAOPYW010000169.1 GCA_025964405.1 Thermoleophilia bacterium
CGGTGACCGCTCCGACGGCTATACTGATCCAGTAAGAATTCGTGCGCGCGCGATGCCGTTGCAGCGACCACTCAGGGTGGGTTCGCGGGGCGTCGCGCCGTCGTTGATTGGAGGGGTCCGATGGCCGAAGAAGAGCAGGGCTACACAGCCGACAACATCCAGATCCTCGAGGGGCTGGAGGCGGTGCGCAAGCGCCCGGGCATGTACATCGGCTCGACGGGCATCCGGGGCCTGCACCACCTCATCTGGGAGATCGTCGACAACTCGGTCGACGAGGCCCTGGCGGGCTACTGCGACACCATCAAGGTGTTCATCCACCCGGATGGCGCGATCACCGTGCATGACAACGGCCGTGGTATCCCCGTCGACCCCAAGAAGGACGACGAGCTCGGCCGCTCGGCGGCGGAGATCGTGCTGACGGTGCTCCACGCGGGCGGCAAGTTCGGCGGCGGTGGCTACAAGGTGTCAGGCGGCCTGCACGGCGTCGGCTCCTCGGTCGTCAACGCACTCTCGGAGCACCTCGACTTCACCATCTGGCGTGATGGCTACGCCTGGCGCCAGACCTACGAGCGTGGTGTACCCCAGGGCAAGATCGAGCGTGGCGAGACGTCGACCGAGACCGGCACGCAGATCCACTTCCGCCCCGACGGCGAGATCTTCGAGGACCTCACCTACGACTTCGACACGATCTCCAACCGGTTCCGCGAGACGGCGTTCCTGACCCGCGGCCTGCGCATCGAGATCACCGACGAGCGGGGCGAGGGCCAGCACGCCACCTACCAGTTCGACGGCGGCCTGCTCGACTACGTGGCGCACCTCAACAAGACGAAGGAAGCCATCCACAAGAAGGTCATCGGCTTCACGCGTGAGGGCAAGGACAAGGACATGGATGTCGAGGTCGACATCGCCATGCAGTGGAACTCCTCCTATGCGGAGTCGGTCCACACCTACGCCAACAACGTGCAGACGCCCGGCGGCGGCACGCACCTCTCGGGCTTCCAGGCGGCGCTGACGCGCACGATCAACCTGTACGCCAAGGAGAAGGGCCTGCTCAAGGAGGCCGACGAGAACCTGCAGGGCACCGACGTGCGCGAGGGCCTCGCCGCGATCATCTCGGTGAAGCTCGGCGAGCCGCAGTTCGAGGGGCAGACCAAGGACAAGCTCGGCAACCCGGGCATCAAGGGCTTCGTCGAGAACATCACCAACACGCAGCTCGCCCAGTTCTTCGAGGAGAACCCGGCCGAGGCGAAGGCGATCGTGAACAAGGTCGTGCAGGCCGCGCAGGCTCGCCAGGCCGCCCGCAAGGCGCGCGACCTGACCCGCAAGAAGAGCGCGCTCGACGCGGCGCGCCTGCCCGGCAAGCTCGCCGACTGCACGTCGGACGACCCGTCGCAGAACGAGATCTTCATCGTCGAGGGTGACTCTGCGGGTGGCTCGGCCAAGATGGGCCGTGACCGCTTCTACCAGGCGATCCTGCCGCTGCGCGGCAAGATCCTCAACGTGGAGCGCGCCCGCATCAACAAGGTGCTCTCCAACCAGGAGATCCAGAACATCATCACGGCGATCGGCGCCGGCATCGGCGAGGAGTTCGACCTCGAGCGCGTGCGCTACCACCGCATCGTGATCATGACCGACGCCGACGTCGATGGCGCCCACATCCGTACGCTCATCCTCACGTTCCTGTTCCGCCAGGCACGCGAGCTGATCGACGCGGGCTACGTCTACATCGCCGCGCCACCCCTCTACCTGGTCAAGTACGGCAACCAGGAGCGGTGGATCGAAAAGGAGTCGGAGCTCGAGGGCTTCCTCATCGACGAACGCATCGAACAGGTCGTCGTGACCGACGGCTCCGGCGCCGAGCAGTCGTGGACCGTCGCCCGGTGGCAGCGCTTCAACCGTGACCTCAAGGAGGCGCAGGGCTGGGCCTCGACGTTGCAGGCGGAGTACGGCCGCGCCGCGATCCAGTGGCTGCGCTCGCACCCGGTGCTCCTCGCGGGCGTCAAGTCGTTCGCCGAGCTCGTCGACGTGCTCGGGCAGGACCCGGCCGAGCAGGACCTCTACGAGCTGCAGATCGAGAAGGTCGACACCGAACAGGAGAAGGTCTTCTTCCGGTCGATCGAGATCGCCTCGATGAGCGCGACGCGCATCGTGCTGCCGTGGACGCTGTTCCAGTCACCCGCCTTCACCGGCCTGCGCAAGGCGTCGGAGAAGCTGCAGAACGCCGCCGGCACGCCGCGGTTCGTGGCTCGCTACAACGACAAGCGCGACGTCGAGGCCGCCACGTGGGATGAACTCCACGACGCGATCCTCGAGTCGACCAAGCACGGCATCGAGATCCAGCGCTTCAAGGGCCTCGGCGAGATGAATGCCGAACAGCTCTGGGCCACCACCATGGATCCCGAGCACCGTGTGCTGCAGCAGGTCGTGATCGAGCAGGCCGAAGCGGCCGACGAGATGTTCTCGATGCTGATGGGCGACGTGGTCGAGCCGCGCCGCGCGTTCATCGAGCGACACGGCCACGAGGCCCAGGTCGACGCGTAGGCACGCGCACCGCTCCCCCGTAGAACGATTGCACTGAAAGCAGGAGACTGAATGTCCAGCACCCTAGACGGTGGCGCCCTCGGTGGCGGCCGCATCGACCCGATCGACCTCGAGAAGGAGATGAAGAGCTCCTACCTCGACTACGCCATGAGCGTGATCGTGGGACGCGCCCTGCCCGACGCCCGTGACGGCCTGAAGCCCGTGCACCGCCGCGTGCTCTACGCCATGCACGAAGCCGGCCTGCAGCCGAACCGCAAGTTCGTGAAGAGCGCGCAGGTCGTGGGCAAGGCGATGGGCGAGTACCATCCGCACGGCGACTCGGCGATCTACGACACCCTCGTGCGCATGGCGCAGGATTTCTCGCTGCGCTACCTGCTCGTGCACGGCCAGGGCAACTTCGGTTCCGTCGACGGCGACCCGGCCGCGGCCATGCGCTACACCGAGTGTAAGCTGCGCCCCATCGGCACCGAGATGTTGCGCGACATCGACGAGAACACCGTCGCGTTCGGACCGAACTACGACGGCTCACGTCGTGAGCCGCTCGTGCTGCCGAGCCGGTTCCCGAACCTGCTCGTCAACGGTTCGTCGGGCATCGCCGTCGGCATGGCCACCAACATGGCGCCGCACAACCTCGGCGAGGTCATAGACGCGGTGCTGGCGTTCACCGAGGATCCGACCCTGACGGTCGAGGAGCTCTCGACCTACATCAAGGGACCCGATTTCCCGACCGGCGCGATCATCCACGGCATGGGCGGCATCCGCGACGCCTACACCACGGGCCGCGGCAAGATCGTCATGCGTGCTCGTGCGCACTACGAGGAGCTGCGACAGGGCCGCACGGCAATCGTCGTCACCGAGATCCCGTACCAGGTCAACAAGGCGAACCTGATCATCAAGATCGCCGAACTCGTGCGCGAGCGCGTGATCGACGAGATCCCGCAGGACGGCCTGCGCGACGAGTCCGACCGCCAGGGCATGCGGATCGTCATCGAGCTCAAGCGCGGCGCCAACTACAAGGTGGTGCTCAACAAGCTCTACAAGCACACGGCCCTGCAGTCGACGTTCGGCATCAACAACATCGCACTCGTCGACGGCGTGCCGAAACTGCTCAACCTCCGCGACCTGATCTACCACTACGTCGAGCACCAGCGCGACGTGCTGACGCGCCGCACCAAGCACCGCCTCGACAAGGCGAAGGCGCGCGCACACATCCTCGAGGGCTACCTGATCGCGATCGACAACATCGACCGCGTCATCGAGATCATCCGCGGCAGCCGCAACACCGAGGCCGCCCGCACCGAGCTCATGTCGACCTTCGAGCTCTCGGAGCTCCAGTCGCAGGCCATCCTCGACCTGCGCCTCTCGCGCCTCACGCAGCTGTCGGTCGACGACACGCGCGAGGAGTACAAGGAGCTGCTGGAGAAGATCAACGAGCTGCTCGCGATCCTCCGCGACGAGACACTGCTGTTCGCGATGCTGCGCGAGGAGCTCCAGGAGCTCCGCAAGTCGTACGTCGAAGAGGGGATGAACTACGACAAGAAGGATCGCCGCGTCGACGTGCGACGCACGGAGATCACCGCCCACGAGGGCGAGATCGACCTCGAGCAGATGATCGCCGACACGCCGATGGCGATCACGATCACGAAGTCGGGCTACATCAAGTCGACCGCGCTCAACGTCTTCCGCCAGCAGAACCGCGGCGGCGTGGGCGTCTCGGGCTTCGACCTCAAGGAAGGCGACTACGTCGAGCACATGTTCGTCGCTTCCAAGCACGACTACCTGCTCTTCATCACGTCGGTCGGCAAGATCTACCGCACCAAGGTGTACGAGATCCCGGAGGGCGCGCGCCAGAACAAGGGCCGCGCACTCGTCAACGTGCTGCCGTTGGCGGAGGACGAGCAGGTCAAGGCCGTCTACCGCACGCGCAACTACGACGAGCAGAAGTACATCATCATGGCCACCAAGAAGGGCGTGGTGAAGAAGACCGAGTTCGCGGCCTACAACACCAAGCTCCGGGCCGACGGCATCATCGCCCTCAACCTCAAGACCGACGAGGACGAGCTCATCGGCGTCTGCCTGACCTCGGGTGACGACGACCTGCTGCTCGTCTCCGCGAACGGCCAGGCGGTGCGCTTCCACGAGGAGAGCGTGCGTTCCATGGGCCGCACCGCCTCCGGCGTGAAGGGCATGAACGTCAAGGCCGGCGACGAGGTCATCTCGATCGACGTGGCCCGCGACGACCAGGACCTGCTGCTGCTGACCGAGAAGGGCTACGGCAAGCGCGTCCAGGTCTCCGACTACCCGCGCAAGGGCCGCGGCACGATGGGCGTGATCACCTTCAAGAACATCGAGGAGAAGGGCAAGCTCATCACCGCACTGACCGTGCGTGACGGGCAGGGCGTGATGCTCATCACCTCCGAGGGAACGATCACCCGCCAGTCGGTCGACCAGATCTCGCGCTACGGCCGTCCTGCACAGGGCGTCACCGTGATGAAGCTGCGCGACGGCAACTCATTGGTCGCCGTGGCTCGCGTGATCGACGGTGACCCGGGTGACGCGGCGGCGGATGCGCAGCCGGGTCTCGACGTCGGGCCTGCAGGTGCCGCCGTGGTGGACGGCATCGCGTCGATCGACATCGGAACCGGTGGCACGGATACGCAGGTGGCCGAGACGGTCGACCTGGATGAGCCGACGGACGAGTAGCGACGGATCGTGTGGACGGTGGCAGGGGCGTGGATCTTCGGATCTGCGCCCTTGCTGTCTTCGTGACGTGGTGCGGGGTGGAACGCGATGGCGCGAGCCGGGAAAGCCCGCGCCCCGCTCGCATCCTGCTCGCTCGTGGGGCGCTCTCGAGCGGCATCCGTGCCGCTCGAAGCTTTCCGGTCGCGCCATCGGTTCCACCCCGGATGCGTGAAAAACGGGTCGGGCGTCCTCTCCGACAACGCGCAGGCCGAGCACCCAAGCGTCGAACAGTGAGGAGGGGGAGCGTGGAAACCGGGGTAGGGTGGAGGGGTGACTTCGCTCCTGAAAGACGTGCTCGACCTGATGCTCGGCGTTGGCGTGCCATTTCGGCCGCTCGTGTGGTTGCTGGTGACGCTCGTCTTCCTGCTCGTGGGGCCGTTCGTGGTGACCGTATCGCCGCGGCTCATGGATCCGCCGGGGGTGCTGCTCGCCGCGCGGCCCGAACGGGTTGCCGCGTGGCTCGGCGGTTCACTGCTGATGACCTTCGCCGCGATCTTCTTCCTGGCGATCACGATCGTGGGCGCGCCCGCGGTGTTCCTGGTTCCCGTCTACGTCACCCTGGCGACGATCGGCGGATTCTTCGCGTTCGCGCGGGTCGTCGGCCATGGACTCCTGCGCCGCTACGCGTCGATCGACTCGCCGGTCGCGTGGCAGAGCGTGCTGGTGGGCATCGTCGTGCTCCGACTGACACGGGTGCTCCCGTTCGTGGGAGCGGCGGCCTTCTCGCTCGTGCTCTGGATCGGGTTCGCCGCGATGAGTGCGGTGGCGTGGGATCGACTTCGGTCATGGCACCGACGTCGCATGCCTGACAAGCGGCAGTTCCAGGGGGAGACCCTGGTCGAGTGGTACCCCGCGGGCGACCCGGCCGATGGACGCCCCTCGGTTGGCACGGGAACACCCGTGGTCGGCAACGTGCGCGGCGATGAGGTCGATCCGATCCTCCGCCTCGAGGACGACTGACCACGCGAACGTCAGGACGCGTGTGCGGCGAGACGCGCGCGGCCTTCAGCGGCAGTTGCGGCTGGATCAGCGGCGCAGACGTGGATTCCGAGGGCGAGCTCGACACCGGCGAGGTTCGCCGATCGCGGTTGCACCTCGAGGTACCAGTGCGTGTCGGTGCCGTCGGCGGCGAGCCAGAGGTTGACGTCTGTCAACGGATCCGTCGCGCGCAGCGCAGCTGACACGGCGTGAGCCAAGCTGCGAGCCCCTTCCACCGCGGGCTCCGCCTCATGGCGGGCGGGAGTGATGATGAGCCCGCCCGCCAAGCGCGGGGAGGGGTGGGCCAACACGACGAGGCCACCGAGGCGCTCGATCTCGAGGCCCGCCTCGTGCGATGAGGTGAGCGTGCAGAGCGCGCACCCCGCGCCGTGCAGCAGTCGTGTCAGGCGCGCGCCGTACTCGTGGTCGACGACGACGAGCTGGGCGTGGGCATGTGCCAACGACGCACCGGCGGCGGTTCCGTCGTTGACGAAGGCATGCACGTAGCGCCCCTCGGCCTCGAGCGCCGCCCGACGCTCGAGCAGCAAGGAGATCCCCGAGGCGAGCTCCTCCGGCGTGAGGTCGCGCCACGAGGTCACATGACGGGGCGTGGGAACGAGCACCTCGTGCGGATCCGTGAGCGGATACAGGTTCGGGAACGAGCGGGCGGTCCAGTCGTCGCCCACCGATCGGCGTCCCGTCTCGTGCGGGGTCGCGGCTTCGTTTCCCGCACAGAACGGGCACGCAGCGGGCTCCGCTTCGTGCCGCGCAGCCCGCCCGGGCGCGACCAGCCGTGGCGCGCCGGTGATGGGGTCGATCTGGATGCTCATGCGACGCATGCTAGCCGGCATCCGCTATCGTGCTCGTCATGGGTGGCCACCGGGTATCTCGTCGCGCATTCCTCGTCATGCTCCTCGCCAGCGTGCAGCTGTGGGCTTTGGCGCTGGTGCCCTCCCTCCGCGCGCAGGTCGCGAGCACGCCGGCCGTCGTGCTGCGCACGGTCGACGCCCCGAACCTCACGTCGCGTTCCGCACGCCCCACGGTCGAGCTGCCGATCCGGGCCGACATGGTCGGCGCATCGTGGGTCGGAGCGACCCGCGGCCTGCAGCTGCGCGCCCGCGGCGGCGACGGACAGTGGTCGCGGTGGCTCGACCTGGAGGACGAGGGCGACGCGCCTGATCCGACCTCACGCGAGGCACGCGCGCTGCGCGGCCGCCACGCACTGACCACCCCGATGTGGGTCGGCGACGCCGACCGCGTACAGCTCCGCACCCGGACCGGGTTCGCTCCCGTGCGTGACGTGCGCCTCACCGCGGTCAACGTCACCGGCACGGCCACGGCCAGCACCCGCCTCGCAACCCGCGCGCGCAGCACGGCCGCCCGCGTGCTGGGCGTCGCGTCGACCGACTCCGCTTCGGCGGTGCCCATGTCACCCGGCATCCACCTGCGCAGCTCGTGGGCGGCGGGTCCCGCCATCGCGAGCCCCCTGTACGCGGGCAAGGTCGAAGGCGTGGTGATCCACCACACCGTCAACACCAACAACTACTCGTGCGCGTCAGTGCCCGCGATGCTCCGCGGCATCCAGCGCGCGCACCAGCGGTCGAACGGCTGGAACGACATCGGCTACAACTTCCTCGTCGACCGATGCGGCGGCGTGTGGGAGGGCCGTGGCGGCGGCATCATCCGCCCGGTGATCGGCGCCCACTCCGCAGGGTTCAACACGGGTACCGTCGGCATCGCGCTCATCGGTACCTACTCGTCGTCGAAGCCCACGAAGCAGCAGCTCGCGGCCGTCGACAAGCTCGTCGCGTGGCGACTCGACATGGGGCACGTGCAGGCGAGCGGACCGATGACCCTCATCGCGCGCTCCTCCGACAAGTTCGCCGTCGGCACGAAGATCACCCGCAAGGCCGTGGTCGGGCATCGCGACCTGTTCCCCACGGCCTGCCCGGGCGCGGTGGCCTACCGTGAACTCGCCGGCATCGGGGCGCGGGCTGCGCGGCTGGGCGGGCTCAAGGTGATGAACGTGCAGCCGTCGCCGACGATCGACCCCGTCACCGGCGAGGTATCGCGGCTCGCGATTCGCTCATTGACGAACGCCCGCGGGGCGACGAGTGTCGTGAGCGTCGAGCGCAGCAGCGACGGACGCGTCATCGCGACGCGGTCGGTCACCGGCATCGGCGTGCGCCTCGACCTCGGCGACTCCGACCTGCGCGTTGACGGCGCGTTGCCCCGGGTGTGGGACCTGCGCGTCAGGGTGTCGGCGACGACCCCCACCCTCAAAGCGCGCCCGGCCCTCGTCGACCTGGCCGCCGACTACGGCGCGAGCCCCGGGTTCGCCGTCGTCGCTCCCCCGGCTGCGTCGGTGACGCCGGCCGCTCCAGCGCCAGACGACCAGCTCCACGTCGGCTTCACCCTCGCGACCCGTGCATCGGTGGGCGCCTGGCTCCGTGACCCCGCGACCGGCGCGCGGGCGTACACGCTCGTCAAGTCGGCGATCCACGATCCGGCCCTCACGCCGGAGCAGCTCGACATCGGCATCCCGGCGGCGGTTCCCGCCGGCACCTGGATCCTCGAGGTCGGCAACGAGTACGACCCCGCCCCGGGCCGTTCGGTCGTGCGCAGCACGGTCACCGTGGTGCGCTGAGCGCGATCAGGTGCCGGCGAGCAGGAGCCGGTGCAGCGCCCCGGCGATCGACCGCGCGAGTCGCGGGGCATCAGGATCGATCCACGCGCCACGCGCCTGCAGCGCGTCGATCGCGACTGCCTTTCGCCCATCGCTGGTGCGGAACGCGCCGCCGGTGAGGTTTGCGCCGATGCCGACGACGAGGTGCGTGACGCTGCTCGAGGTCGATCGCGCATCGATGAGGATACCCCCCACCTTCGCGCCGGCATGACCGGTGGCGCTTGCGGCGACCAGGTCGTTCGGAGCCTTCCAGCCGATGTGGTTCTCCGGAAGGGCGAACTGCTCGGTGAGCGCGTCGGCCGTGAGCTGTGCCACCCGACGGGGCAGGTCGTCG
>JAOPYW010000195.1 GCA_025964405.1 Thermoleophilia bacterium
CGGCCTCGATGGCGGCTTCCGGCACCTCGCTGCGGAACGTGTACTGCGGCGCTGACGCGGCGGCGTGCATGGCGACGTCCTTGGCGAACGTCTGCACTGCCTCGTTGTCGGGGCCCTCGACGTCGACGATCACGCCGATGCCGGTGCCGTGCAGGTACGAGCCGACGACGCCGGTGTCACCCGCGTCGAGCCGTGCGACCTTGGCGATGACGATGTTCTCGCCGGTCGTGGCGCTCGCCTCGCTGCGGGCGTTCTCCACGGTGCCGCCGTCGACCCACTCCTGCTCGAGCAGCTGCTCGACGGTGGCGGGCTGGTGCTCGAGCACGTGATGCGCGACCTTGCCGACGAACGTGCCGAAGTCGTCGTTGATGGCGACGAAGTCGGTGTTGCAGCCGACGAGCACGAGCGCCGCGGCGCTGCCACTCTGCTCGAAGCCGACGCGGCCCTCGGTCGTGCCGCGGTCGCCGAGCTTGCCGGCCTTGGCGATGCCCTTCTCGCGGAGCAGCTTCACTGCGGCGTCGAAGTCACCGTTGGTCTCGACGAGCGCCTTCTTGGCGTCCATCATTCCGGCCTGCGTGGCGTCGCGCAGCTCTTTGACCTGGCTGGCGGTAATCGTTGCGGTCATGGTAAATGCTTCCTCTCGTACTCAGGATTCGAAGGATGGTGCGGTCGAGCGGGACCTACCGGGGCTGGATCAGCCGGCGGTAACGGTCTCGGTCGCCTCGACGGCGGCCTCGGCCTCGGGGGCCTCGGTCTCGCTCGGGGCCTCGGTCTCGCTCGCGGCCTCGACCTCGGCCGGTGCCTCCTCGGCGGGTGCTGCGGCAGCGGCGGCGGCCGCAGCGGCCTCCTCCTGCTCGGCAGCGAACGCCTCGGGGGAAACCATGGTCTTGGCGTCGGAGATCGCAGCAGCGATGACCTCGAGGAACAGCGAGCACGAGCGGATCGCGTCGTCGTTGCCCGGCACGACGTAGTCGGCCAGGTCGGGGTCGACGTTGGTGTCGGTCAGCGCGATGATCGGGATCTTCAGGCGGCGAGCTTCCTTGACCGCGAGTGCCTCGACGTTGAGGTCGACGACCACGATCGCGTCGGGGAGGCGGGACATGCCGGCCATACCGCCGAGCGACTGCTCCAGCTTGGCGAGCTCGAGGAGGCGCTTCTGGCGCTCCTTCTTGCCCAGCAGGTCGAGCTGGCCCTGCTCACGCTGGCGACGCAGCTCGAGCATGTGCTTGAGGCGGTCGGCGATCGTCTTCCAGTTGGTCAGCAGTCCGCCGAGCCAACGATGGTTGACGTACGGCTGGCCAACGCTGGTCGCGTACTCCTCGATCGCGTCCTGCGCCTGCTTCTTGGTGCCGACGAAGAGGATGGTCTTGTCCTGGGCGGCGAGCTTGCCGAGGAAGTTCGTCGCATCCTCGAAGAGCTGCTGCGTCTGCACGAGGTCGACGATGTAGATGCCGGCGCGCTCGCCCCAGATGTAGCGGCGCATTTTCGGGTTCCAGCGGCGAGTCTGGTGTCCGAAGTGGACACCTGCTTCGAGCAGCTGCTTCATGCTTACCGGTGCGGCCATGCGTATATCTCCAGAACGGGTTGAGTGACGTGAGCTCCGATGGACTCCGTGCGCGAGACCGACGGCGACATGGGTCGCGGTCGGCACCACCTCGCGTGGCGATCACCGGTCGAGTGGATGAATGCTCCGCGCGGGTGCGTGGAACCTGACCGACGCAGCATAGCGCAGTCGCAGTTCCGACGAGCAAGTGTCGGGGGAGCCGTGGGCGAGCCGCGTCCAGGGCGACGGAACCTACCCCTTCCTCGCGTTCGCGCCGCTAGGCGGATCAGCGATTCCGTCGTACGCTGGAGGCACACCGACCCCGAAGGTCGCACATTCCCATGCCATCCGACTTCGCCAGCGAGCGCGTCTCGCCACTCGATGCCCATGAACAGGCCGCATTCCGCGAGCTGGCCATGGCCCTTCGTGCTGCGAGTTGGGATGTGGCACTGGGCGTCGTCGAGACCGCGATCGACCGCAACCTGATCCCGTCGCTCGCATCGCTCGGCACGGTCAAGCAACTCGGCAACCTTCCCGCCTTCGTCGGCGGCCTGTCGATGGCGATCCTCCGCCCGGCGCCGGGTCGTCACCGCTCCACCAACCCGATCCTCGAGCGCCTCGCGCGCGACCACGTGATCGAACGCGAACGCTGCGGCTTCACGGCCCGCGAGATCGTGCAGGAGTTCCTGCTGCTGCGCCGCGTGATGTGGCGCTTCGTCCAGGAGAACGTCGACCCGTCGCTCGACGCGCAGGCAGTGCTGCACCTCGAGGACCTGCTCAACTCGATCCTCGACGAGGTCATCGCGGAGTGCACGGTCATCTACTTCGACCGCGCCACGCAGGAGCTCTCCGAGCGCAGCCGTCGCGACTCGCTGACCGGGCTGCCCAACCACCAGGCCTTCAACAACCGACTCGACGAGGAGATCGATCGCGCCGAGCGCTACGGCGGCGAGCTGCAGGTCATCTACTTCGACCTCGACGAATTCAAGCTCATCAACGACGAGCAGGGTCACGTCGAGGGCGACCGCGCCCTGGTCGGGCTCTCCCGCATCGTGCTCGAATCGATTCGCGACTCCGACTTCGCCAGCGAGCGCGTCTCGCCACTCGATGCCCATCAACAGGCCGCATTCCGCGAGCTGGCCATGGCCCTTCGTGCTGCGAGGTGGGATGTGGCACTGGGCGTCGTCGAGACCGCGATCGACCGCAACCTGATCCCGTCGCTCGCATCGCTCGGCACGGTCAAGCAACTCGGCAACCTTCCCGCC
>JAOPYW010000201.1 GCA_025964405.1 Thermoleophilia bacterium
GACGAGTCGATCGACATCACCGACGACCAGCTCTACCACCTGCTCAGCTGCCTCGGTGCCAAGTTCCGCTGGGCCAACGTCCAGAAGCTCCAGGACTTCGACGGCGTCGCCGGCTACACGAAGTTCCAGGGTGAGGAATAGAGGAGCGAGCGGATCCGAATGCTCGCATTCGAGTCCCGAGCGACGAAGATTCCAGCGGCGCAGCCGCAGGAATAGAGGAGCGAGCGGATCCGAATGCTCGCATTCGACACCGTCTGACCCCGTCTGACGATGTGCACCTCGACATGTGTGCACAGGGGTTCATTCGTGGCACCTCACGCACACATGTCGCCCGCGGGCCCGGTGTTCGCTCGGGCTCCCGCCGCCGTCAGTCCAGGCCGAGGTGTGGTCGCAGTCGCGTCATGGTGCGCTCGATCACGGCCTCGTCGAAGGGGTCGCCGAGGCCGGCCTCACGCACGAGCTCGCGGAAGGGCTTGGTGCCCCCGAGTGAACAGAGGGTGAGGTAGCTCTCGAGCGCCGCAGCTTCGTCCTCGAGCGAGTTGAGCCAAAGCTCCCAGCTGACGATGCGCGCGAGGGCGTAGTCGAGGTAGTAGAACGGAGACTGGAACACGTGGAGCTGGAAGAGCCAGCGGTTGCCACCGTAGAACTCGTTGGCACCCCAGTCGAGCGCCGGCTGGAACCGCTGGGCGGCGTCGCGCCACGCGGCAGCTCGCCCCTCGGCATCGAGCTCCTCCTCGAACACGCGATGCTGGAACTCATCGATGGCGGCCATGTACGGCACGACCGTCAACGTCGACTTCACGTGCTCGCGCGAGAACTCCGCGAGGCCGTCGCCGAAGAACGGCGTGCAGTAGGGAAGCACGAGCAGCTCGAGCGTCATCGAGTGGATCTCACACGCTTCCATCGTCGGATGCTGGAGGTCGATCGGCTCGATGTCACGGCTGCGCCATCCCTGGAGGGCATGGCCGTACTCGTGCGTGAGCGTGATGATGTCGTCGTGCGACCCGACGCTGTTGCAGAAGATGAAGGGCACGCGCTCGAAGGGGAAGCTGGTGCAGAACGCGCCGGTGCCCTTGCCCGGGCGGGCAGGCAGGTCGATCAGGTCCTCGTCGACGAGCATCCGGAAGGGCGCGCCGAACGCCTCGCCCATCGATGCGAACACGCTCGCGGCGGTGACCAGCTGCTCGTCGATGCCGACGATCGGCTGCGGCACGGCGACGGGCTGGATCTCCTCGTCGGCGGGGTGCAGCTTGTCAGTGCCGAGCGCATCGGCCTGCAGCTGCTGGAGTGCGCTCGCGAGCGGCACGAGGTGACGTTCGATCGCGCCGCGCACCTGGGCCGCATCCTCCGCGTTCCAGTCGAAGCGCGACATCTCGAGGTACCGCAGGTCGACGTAGGACGGCTGACCGAGGTTCTCGGCCATCTTCGCGCGGAGCGCGAACGCCTCGTCGTAGATCTCCTGGAGCTCGCCCGCATGGGCCTCGACGTAGTCGACCTTCGACTGCCACGCGGCATGGCGCTCATCGCGATCCTCGTCGAGCGCCGCCTTGCGCGCGAAGCTGAGCGGGTGCGTCTCGCCGCGCCACTGGATCGTGCCCTTGCCGAAGATGCGCGTGTGGCGCATGAGCACGTCACTCAGCTCGGTGCCGAGCGCGGTGTTGACCGGGTCGTGCGCCCGCACCGCGTTCGCGGCCAGCTTGAGGAACTGCACGCCGAACCGCTCGTCGATCGCGGCGGCCGCCGGTGACTCGACGATGTGGCGCGCGACCACGACCGACGCATCGGAGATCACGGGCGAGATCTCGCGGTTCCACCGCTCGTACTCCGCGGTGACGGCCGCATCCTCGGTGTCCTGGCGGTAGGCCACGCCGGTGCGCGACCCGTGCGATCCGAGGAACGACTCGAACTCGCTCGTGCGCAGCACGATCTCGATCCACGCCTCGGCATCGTCACCCGCCGCTTCACAGGCCGCGATGATCTCGTCGTAGCGTGCCTGGACCCATGCCCCCTCGAGCCGCTCGGGCAGGTCGGAGGGTGCGAGCCACTTGGGCGCGATCGAGCGATGGCTGATGTCAGGCAGGTAGGCAGTCGTCATGCGAAGCCCGTTCCCACCTCGCGTCGTCAACGAACCCGCCGGTCACCCAACCGGAGGGCGACGAGCGCAACCGCCACGCCGACCGCGCTGCCCACGAGCCCCCAGGCGAGGTCCGACAGCGTGTCGGCGAGGGAGATGTGCAGGTCGACGTTCGCGATGCGTTCGAGGAGCTGCCCCTCGGTCATCTCCCAGAGAATGTGGAACGTCGACCCGACGCCGAACGCCATGACCCCGACGGTCCAGCGGGGGACGCCGGTCGCGGCGAGCGCCAGGCTCACGGCGATCACGAACAGCACCGGGTTCAGCAGGTGGATGGCGTCGTCGAAGTGCTCGATCGAGTCGTACAGGTCGAGCGCGTTGCCGACCAGGTCGATCGCGAAGGGCAGCGTCACCAGTACGGCGAGGAGGTGGGGCCACGGCATGCGCACGGCTCCCCGGCGTCGTTCGTGCCGGCGCCGGAGCCACATGCCGACGGGAACGATCACCAGGCAGAGCGGGTAGAGCACGGCGCGCACCGACATGGCCTTGGTGCGCAGCTGCGGCGCATCGCCGACGGCGACGCTCCAGACGATCGTCGCGACGACCGCCACGGCGACGAGCACCTCGACCGCGACGACGACCCGGGCGCCGCGCCTCACCCGATGTCGCTCGCGACGCTCCGCCGTGAGACGGGCGACGCGAGCACGATCGAGGTGTTGGTGCGGCCGTAGACCGACAGCGAGGTGGTGATGCGGTCGAGCGCCTGCATGTCGGTCACGCGCACGCGCAGGAGGTAGCTGTCATCTCCGGTCAGCCCGTGGCACTCCACGACCTCGGGGCGCTCGAGCGCGAACTCCACGAGCCGCTCCTGCCGCTGCTGGGAGGGCGTGGCGATGCGTACGTAGGCATCGATCGGGCGGCCGAGGCGGGCGGCGTCGACGCTCGCATGCCACCCGGTCAGCACGCCCTCGCGCTGGAGGCGCAGCACACGTTCGCGCACGGCCGGGGCGGTGAGCGCGACGCGGCGTCCGAGCTCGGCCCACGGGAGGCGTGCATCCTCCTCGAGTTCCCGCAGGATCTCGCGGTCGGTGTGGTCGAGCTGCGCGGGAAGGTCGACGCCGGGTGTCAGGGGGATGCCGCTGGTCATTGACCAAAGGGTACCGCACCGCCGAACAAACCGAAAAAATATGGCGATATCAGTTGATGAACATACGTTTAAGTAGGTTCGAAGCCGATTCCCGCGAAACACCTTCGAATCGAAGGTGCATGTGGGGCTTCCCCCTTCGATCTGCCCTTCGTGATCGATCGGGTCCGCCCTACCGTGTAGGTATGCAGTCCTCCACCACTCCCGCACGCCCGATCGTCCTCCTCGCACTCGCCGTCACCTGGTTCGTCTGGGGCTCCACCTTCCTGGCCATCAAGGTCGCGACGGAGACGATTCCGCCGTTCCTCCTCATGGGAACCCGCTTCGTCGTCGCTGGCTCGATCGCCCTCGCGATCGCCTACGCCACGACCGCGCGCTCGGCACGCCCCACGCGGCAGCACTGGAGCGACGCCGGGGTGGTCGGCACCCTGCTCATCGCGATCAGCATGGGCACGACCGGTTGGGCTGCCACCCGCCTCGACACCGGCGTGGAAGCGCTGTTGAGCGCGTCGGGTCCGCTCATCATCGCGCTGCTCGCCATGATCGGCGGCGTGGCGCCGACCCGCGCGGCGCTCCTCGGCCTCGGGGTCGGCCTCGTCGGCGTCGGCCTCCTCGTGCTCCCGTCGGGTGGCTCGGGCTCGCCCGTGGATCCGCTCGGTGCCGTGCTCCTGGTCGCCTCCAACTTCGGCTGGGCGTTCGCCTCCCTCTTCTCGGCGAAGCGCGCTTCGCCGGGCATCCTCTTCGCGAGCGGCATGCAGATGCTCATCGGCGGCGTGCTGCTGCTCGTCGCGGCGCTGGTCGCCGGGGAGCTGGGTCGCTTCGACCCGGCCGCCGTCGACGTGCAGGCCGCGCTCAGCTGGCTCTTCCTCGTCGCGTTCGGGTCGCTCGGCGGGTTCCTCGCCTACACGTGGTTGCTCGAGCACGTCTCGACGACGATCGCCTCGACCCACGCCTTCGTGAACCCACTGGTCGCGGTCGCCCTCGGCACCGTGCTGCTGGGGGAGCCGTTCGGCTCACGCACCGCGGTGGCCGGGGCAGCGGTCGTGGTCGCGGTCGCGCTCCTCATGCTCGGCGCTCGACGCCCGGCGGCGCAGCCGGTGCTGATCGGCGAGACGGGGCTCCCGCTCGAGCTCGTGCCCGAGCTGGCACCTGCACGCCCGGCGGTCACGCGGCGACCGGCACGGGTGGCGGCACGCGCACCGCGGCACACGCCGTCGCGCGCGACCAGCCGCACCGGTGGTTGGAGCCCCGCACCCACACCGGCGTTCGCTGCCCGTCGCGCGCCACGCCCGTGGCAGGCGACCGACGGCATGGACGCGCTCGCGATCGACGACGCGCTCGACCAGCAGCTGTAGCGACGGTTCGGTGGGTGGACCTCAGCGCGCGGAGGTGACGGTGCCCAGGCGGTCCATGCCGCCGAACTCGTTCACCGCGAGCGCACCGAGCGCCGCAGCGGCGGCGACCTGCGTGACCGGGGTGGGCACCAGCAGCAGGCTCCCGCCGACGGCACCGAGCACCGCCGATCGGCCCTGACGCGAGGTGAACAGCGCACTGCCGCCCTGCTCCTGCACGATGCTCGCGCCCGACAGGGTGCTCGCGCCGATCGCGACGACGGGCAGGGCCCGCGAGAGTACCGTCGATGCGCGGAAGAGCATGGAGCTGCGCCCGATGCCCTTCGCGGCGGCGGTGACGGGCTTCTCGACGAGGGCGAGGTTGGCGTGCACCTGGCTGGTGGCGCCGGCGACCGCGCCGGTGCCGACGTGTGCGACCGTGGTGCCGACCGCGGCGGCGGTCGAGCTCACGGAGGCGACGGTCGACGCGGCGGCGGAACCGACCTGGCCGGCCACGCTCGCCACGGCGCCGGCAGCACCGCCACCGATCGCGCTTGCAGCCGAACCGAAGGAGACGGCAGCGGTCATCGCTCCCGCCGATATGTCATGCCAGGACAAGTTCATCACCCATGCATCGGCTCCAGGTGCAGGGATGTTGCACCATTCGGGCCACGCGATGGCAGGATGGGGCCATGGCCCGCCCCTCCACCGATGGTCGATACGCACCGAGCCCCACGGGTGACCTGCACATCGGCAACCTGCGTACGGCGCTCGCCGCCTGGTGCATGGCGCGCGCGGGCGGTGGGCGCTTCGTGCTGCGCATCGATGACCTCGATCCCGACCGGCTCCGCCCGGGGAGCGCGGAGCGCCAGCTCGCCGACCTCGCGGCGCTCGGCATCGACTGGGACGGGGAGCCGCTCGTGCAGTCGAGCCAGCGGCCCCACCATGAGGCCGCCCTCGAGCGACTGACGGGCGCCGGGCTGACGTATCCGTGCTTCTGCACCCGCGCCGACATCCGGGCCGCGGCGAGCGCGCCGCACGGAGCGCAGGCCGACGGTGCGTATGCGGGCACGTGTCGGCACCTCTCCGCCGACGACGTCGCGCAGCGGATCGCCGGGGGGGCTGCGCACGCCGTGCGGGTGCGCGCGGGGAGCGCGGAGGTGTCGGTCGAGGACCAGCTCCTCGGCACCATCAGCGGCGTGGTCGACGACTTCGTCGTTCGGCGCAAGGACGGCGTGCCCGCCTACAACCTGGCGACGGTCGTCGACGACGCCGCGCAGGGCGTGGCGCAGGTCGTGCGCGGCGCCGACCTCGCGGAGACCACGCCGCGGCAGGCATGGCTGGCGCAGCAGCTCGGGCTGGCACCCGTTCGCTATGCGCACGTGCCGATCGTGCGGGGAGTCGATGGATCGCGCCTCGCCAAGCGCCACGGGGCGGTGACGCTCGCCGACCTCGCGCAGCGGGGGCTCACCGCGGCTGACGTGCGGCGCCTGCTGGCGGAGTCGCTTGGGATCACGGGCGTGCGAGGCGCCGAGCCGACGCCGGAGGCGCTGGTCGCTGCGTTCGACGCGGATCGCGTGCCACGTGCGGACCAGATGGTGGATCCCGTGCGATTCTCGAGCGACGTGGGCTGGCCTGACGTGCAGCCGCTATAGTCGCGAAGCGGTCGCCGATCGCGCCAGTGATCGCTCCAGGAGCCTCGATGTCTCGCTCGTACCGGTTGGGCCGCGCCGCCCGTCTCTCGCTCGCCGTGCTCGCACTGCTCGCCTGCACGCTGACCGCCGAGGTCGCCGCGGCGACCCCCGTGCCTCGCCCGGAGGTAGCCGCCATCGTCAACGGGGCGACCGTCAGCCCTGAGGAGTATGCGGCCCGGTGGACCTTCATCGGCGCGCTCGTGGCGCCCGACGCCACCTCGCAGTACGACGGCCAGTTCTGCGGCGCCTCGCTGATCTCGCCGAACTTCGTGCTCACCGCGGCGCACTGCATCCAGGTTCGCGATGACGTGCACACGAACGCGGCGGGCATCCGCGTCGTGCTCAAGCAGCGCACGCTCGACACGAAGTCGCTCGGCAGCGACGAGGCGCGCTCGCGCACCGTCGCCGACGTGTTCGTGCACCCCGACTTCGCCGAGAATTCGGGCGACGGGTTCCACCACGACGTGGCGCTGCTGCGACTGAGCGAGCCGGTGACCGACGTCACGCCCGTGCCGCTGGTCGGCGCGGGCGAGGCTGCGCTGTGGGGCGCGGGCTTCGGCGGCCCGAGCGGATTCGTCGCGGGCTGGGGCGACACCGACCCGACCGGCAAGGGCGCGCCGGGCCAGAAGTTCCCGACCGTGCTCCGACAGGCGACTGTACCGCTGCGTGCCGATTCGGCGTGCAGCACCACGGTCGGCGGCGGGTACGGCACCGCCTTCGAACGCGCGACCAACCTGTGTGCCGGCATCCTCCAGACCAGCGCGGGCAAGCTCGGCATCGACTCCTGCCAGGGCGACAGTGGTGGTCCGCTCCTCGTGGCCGCCGGCGACGGGAGCACTCGCCTGGCCGGTCTCACGTCGTGGGGCGAGGGCTGTGCGCAGAAGAACTTCGGCGCCTACACGCGCATCGACGCGCTGCGCGGATGGATCCAGTCGGTGCCGGGCGCTACCGACGGCGCCGCCACTTCCGGTGGGCCCGGCGACCTGCGGGTCGTCGAGTCGGCCCGCGGCGCGGCCGCGACCTACACCACGGTGACCCTCGCGTGGAACCCGCCGATCGGCGGCGCCACTCCGGAGCGCTACTCGGTGTGGAAGCGCACCGGCACGGGCGGCTCGAGCGCCGACGAGCTGGTGGGCATCACGTCGGGCACGACCTACAAGGTGAAGGTGGAGGGCTCGCGCTTCACGAACAGCGTGAGCTGGAACGTGCGCGCGCTCGACGCGGCCAACTCCACCGGCGCCTCCTCGATCTTCAAGGCAGGACCGCGCGCCGACCGCAGCGCGCCGACCGTGGCCGGGCGACCGCGCGTCACGCGATTCGTCAAGGGTGGCGCGATCGTGAAGTGGGGCGCATCGCGCGATGCGCAGTCGGGCCTCGTCGCCTACGTCGTGCAGCGACGGGTCGGGGCGGGCACGTGGGGCACCCTGACGCGCACGTCACCCGGCGATCGCGCCGCACGCGTGACGCGGGCGGCGGCGGGACGCACGATGCAGGTGCGCGTGCGCGCGATCGATGCGGCCGGCAACGTCGGTCGCTGGTCGTCGGTCAGAAGCTTCGTCGTGCGCTGACGCTACTTGGTGTCGATGCTCGTGACTTCCACGCGCATCGTGCCGCGGGGAAGCGGGATCTCGACCGTGTCGCCGACGGCTGCGCCCAGGAGGGCTGAGCCGATCGGTGATTCGTAGGAGATGCGGGATTCGAGCGGATCGGCCTCGGAGACGCCGGTGATGATCCACGTCTCGACCGTGCCGTCGTCGAGGTCCTTGATGCCGACGTGGCTGCCGACGGTCACCGAGGAGGAGTCGCCGTCCACGACCTTGGCGGTGCGGAGCATGTTCTCGACCACGATGATGCGCGTCTCGAAGAAGCCCTGCTCCTCCTTCGCGGCGTGGTACTCGGCGTTCTCCTTGAGGTCGCCGAGCTCGCGGGCCGACTTGATCTTCGCGGCCATCGCGGGTCGGCGGGCGATGAGCTCCGCGAGTTCGGCCTCGAGCGCGGCGCGGCCTTCTGACGTCATGAGCGTGTCTGGTTGCATGGCGGTCACCTACCGTGGGCGTGCGGGGGCGAAACCCGATCCTGCAGGTTTTCCCGGAATGTAACGTTGTGGGCTCAAGTTCGCAGACGCAGCCGGCCGATGAGCGTCCCATGCCCTCCTGTGCCCCCGCCCTCCGGT
>JAOPYW010000216.1 GCA_025964405.1 Thermoleophilia bacterium
GAAGGCATGCGCAGCCTCATCATCACGGGATGGGACGGGCGCGCGCTCCTCGAGATCCTCGGTGTACTGCTCCTGGTGAGCGCGCTCGGCATCGCGGGATGCGCACGCAACCTCCGCAAGCGGGTGACCAACGGATGACGACCGCAGCCCACAGCTCCCCCGACGAACGCACCGTCGCCGGCATCGTCGCGCGGCCACGCTTCGTCGCAGCGGCGCGCGCCGTCGCCTGGCGCCACCTCTACAAGTGGATCACGGTGCCGGCGAATTTCCTGCCGACGTTCATGTTCCCGCTCGTGTTCTTCACGGGGTTCGCGGGTGCGCTGGGCCGTGTCGGCGACGTCGCGGGCTTCGACTACCCGGCCAACTACACGTCGTGGATCTTCGTGTTCAGCCTGCTCCAGACCTGCCTCTTCGGTGGCCTGGCAACCGGCTTCACGATCGCGGGCGACTTCCAGTCGGGTTTCGCGCGGCGGCTCATGCTCGCCGTCGCCGACCGCCGATCGATCCTCGTCGGCTACATCATGTCGACCTTCGTGCGCGCCGCGATCATGAGCGCCGTGGTGACGGGCGTCGCGGCCATCGCCGGCCTCGAGGTGCTCGCGAGCGCGGGTGAGCTCGCGGCGATGTACCTCCTCGCGCTGTCGCTCAGCATCTGCGGCACCCTCTGGGCCGCAGGCGTCATGTTCCGCGCGCGCGACCCACAGATCGCGCCCGCGATGCAGATCCCGATGTTCATCGCGATCTTCCTCGCCCCGGTGTACGTGCCGCTCGACCTGCTGACGGGGTGGCTCCACGCGGTGGCGCGCGTGAACCCGGTGACCTACGTGATGCAGGCCGCGCGCAACCTCCTCGCCGGCCAGCCGCACGACACCGACCTCGCGGTCTACTCGATCGTCGTCGTCTTCGCGGTGCTCACCGTGTGGGCACTGACAGGCGTGCGCTCGGCCGAACGCGCGGGCGGTTGACCCGGGGTTCGACCGTCACTGCAGGCCGGGCGTCGATTCAGGCGTCGCCGGCGGGAGCCTCGTCGTCGCTCACCTTCGGGGCCTCGGGGCGAGGGTCTTCCTCGCGCAGGCTCTCGGCGATGATCGAGTGGTTCGAACGTGACTTCTTCTTGCGGCCGGCGGCACGCGCGTTGGTGCGCTTCTTCGTCTTGTCCTTCGCAGCCTGGCGTTCGGCCGCGAGGGCCGCGAGCTCCTCGGCCGTCGGCGGCTCCCAGCCCGGGATGGGCTCGAAGCGGGCGACGAGCTCGACGTGCGACGTGAAGGGGAACTGGTCGACCGGCTGGATCGAGACCGGCTGGTAGCCGAACTCGCGGAACTGCGGCAGGTTGCCGGCGAACGTCGTCGGGTTGCAGCTCACGTAGACGATGCGCTCCGGTCGCGCCTCGCAGATGCGCTGCACGACCTTCGGCACGAGGCCCGCGCGCGGGGGGTCGACCACGATCAGCGTCGGGTCGGGCCACACGCCCTTGGCGGCCTTGAGCACGGGCCGCACGTTGCCGACCTGCCACTCGACGTTCTCGATCTCGTTGAGCTCGGCGTTCTCGATGGCGCAGTCGATCGCCTCCTGCACCACCTCGACGCCCACGACCTCCTGCACGTGCGGCGCGAGCGCGAGCGTGATCGAACCCAGTCCGCAGTAGAGGTCGTACGCGATGTCGTCGGGCCGCGGCTTCGCGACGTCGAGCACCAGGTCGTAGAGCGCGTTGGCCTGCGCGGTGTTGGTCTGGAGGAAGGAGTTGGAGCGGATCTTGAGCGTCTTGCCGCCCATGTGCTCCTCGTACCAGTCGCGGCCCCACAGCACGGTGGGTGGATCCTCGCTGAAGCTCGACTCGGCTCGGCTGCCGGTCTGCGTGTGGAGCACGCCCACGAGACCGGGCACGCCCGCCTCGAGGTCGTCGACCAGCTCGGCCGCGCGCGGCAGGCCCTTCTCGGTGGGACCGGTGACGACGTTGACCTGGATCTCGCCGGTGGCGTGGCCGACCCGGATGATGAGGCTGCGCAGCAGGCCCTTGCCCGTCTCGCGGTCGTAGACCTTGAAGCCCATCTTCTGCGCCCACGCATCGACGAGGTGCTTGGCGACGTTGCCACGCGGGTCGGCGATGAGGCACTCGTCGACCTCGACGATCTCCTCCCACGACCCGAAGCGGTGGTATCCGCTCATCACGACCCCGCTCTCGGGATCGGTCGCGAACGTGTACTCGACCTTGTTGCGGTAGCCGGTCGGGTTCTCCATGCCGACGATCGGCAGCATCGGCGGGTCGACGAGGCCGCCGAGGCGCACGATGGCGTCCTTCGCGAGGTCGGCCTTGTACTGCAGCTGCAGCTCGTACGGCAGTCGCTGCCACGTGCAGGCACCGCAGGCGCCCTCGGGGTCGCACTGCGGGTCGACGTTCTGGGCGCCGGCCTCGAGGAGCTCCTCGGCGTTCGCTTCCGCGAAGGAGCGCTTCACGCGGGTGACGCGGGCGCGCACCTTGTCGCCCGGCAGTGATCGCCCGACGAAGAGCACGAAGTTGTCGAGGCGGGCGATTCCGCGGCCACCGTGCGTCAGGCGCTCGATCTCCACGTCGACGAGGTCACCAGTTCGAACGGGGGCTTGGGTGCGCTGAGACATTCGCGCATTCTACGGCGTACGGCACACCGACGCGCCGCCTGCGGCGACGAGCCGGTGTTACATCACCATGTCGCCCATGCCCGACGGATTCGACGTCGGTGCAGGCGGCATGCCAGATCGGAAGAGCA
>JAOPYW010000232.1 GCA_025964405.1 Thermoleophilia bacterium
CTTGACGGGCGTGCTCGCGTACTGGCCGCTGCTCGACCCGACGCACCACCGGGTCGAGGGGCGGGTCTGGAAGGCGGCGTACGTGATGGCCGCGCGCGTGGTGGGCGGGGTGCTCGGCATCCTGATCACGGTCTTCCCGCGCCAGATCTACACCTTCTACGGGAGCCGGCCCCAGGCATACGAGCTGGGTGACGTGGCGAGCCGCGTCATCACCGACCAGCGCATCGCGGGGGGCATGATGATGATGGTCGATTCTGCGGTGATCCTGATCGGGGTGACGTACTTCCTCGTCACCACGGAGCGCGGCAAGGAGCACGACGACGACCTGCCGGAAAGCGTGCGCCAGGGCTACATCGACCAGCACGACGCGGCGAGTGGCGCGGGCTCGGGCGCGGGCGCGCCGAGCTGAGGGCGTTGCTCGACCCCTACTGGTTCGCGGCGAGGAGGTGACCGACGAGGCCACCGATCACCATGCCGGCGCCGATGGATCCGAGGTAGACGGCCAACGAGCCGCCGTACGACTTGAAGGGAATCCGGTCGGAGAGCTTGACTCCGAGCACGAGCCCCGGCGTGAAGCCGATGGCTCCGCCGAGCAAGGTTGCCTGCATCACTGGAGGCATCTCCGGGAGCTTCGGCTCCAGAGCTGCACGCCTCGCAGGCGCTCCCGTTGCACCCCTCGTGTTCGACACGGCATCGAGCATGTTCGCCCCCCTGGCGCCAGCCGCGTTCGTGCCGCGGCCTTTCCCCGTTATCGAGCAGGGCGCGTCGATCGTTTCGTCACAGGACGATCGTCGACGTCGCCCCGGGCTTGCTGCCTGTGATGGTCAGCCGCGACAGGTAGGATACTGCGACGCCCATGGCCGCTGACCCCTCACGCATTCGCAACTTCTCGATCATCGCGCACATCGACCATGGCAAGTCGACGCTCGCGGATCGCATCCTCCAGATGACCTCCACGGTCGCCGGACGCGACATGAAGGAGCAGCTCCTCGACTCGATGGACATCGAGCGCGAGCGCGGCATCACCATCAAGAGCGCCCCGGTACGCGTGCTCTACACGGCGCGCGACGGGCTCGAGTACCAGCTCAACCTCATCGACACTCCCGGCCACGTCGACTTCACCTACGAAGTCTCGCGTTCGCTCGCCGCGTGCGAAGGCGCGCTGCTCGTCGTCGACGCCGCACAGGGCATCGAGGCGCAGACGCTCGCGAACGCCTACCTCGCGCTCGACAACGACGTCGAGATCGTACCGATCATCAACAAGATCGACCTGCCCGCCGCCGACCCCGACCGGGTCGCGAAGGAGGTCTCCGACCTCACGGGCGACGATCCCGACGGCATCCTGCGCATCAGCGCCAAGACCGGCTTCGGCATGGAGGAGGTGCTCGAGGCGATCGTCACCAAGATGCCCCCGCCCGCGACTCCCGCCGTCGACGGTGAGTCGTCCGATGGCGCCGACCTCGTCGTGCCCGGCCTCGCCGATCCCGCACCCGGCCCGCTGGCCACGCGCCCGCCGCGCGCCCTCATCTTCGACTCCAAGTTCGACCAGTACCGCGGCGTCATCACGTTCATCCGCATGATCGAGGGCACCCTCAAGAAGCGCGAGCGCGCCTTCGTGATGCAGGGCAAGGTCAACTGCGAGATCGACGAGATCGGCTGCTTCTCGCCCGAGATGGTGCCGACCGACGAGCTCGGCCCGGGCGAGGTCGGCTACATCATCACCGGCCTCAAGGACCTCGCCGACCTCTCGGTCGGTGACACGGTCACCGCGCGCGATCGCCCCGCCGCCGCGCCGCTCGAGGGCTACGAGCAGATCAAGCCGATGGTGTTCTGCGGCCTCTTCCCGATCGAGGCCGCCCAGTACCCCGAGCTGCGCGACGCGCTCGCCAAGCTCAAGCTCAACGACGCGGCCCTCGCCTTCGAGCCCGAGACCTCCAACGCGCTCGGCTTCGGCTACCGCGTCGGCTTCCTCGGCCTGCTCCACATGGAGATCGTGCGCGAGCGCCTCGAGCGCGAGTACGACCTCGACCTGCTCGCGACGCCGCCGAACGTCGAGTACAAGATCCGCGCGAAGCACGAGACCGAGTTCACGATCGTGCGCAACCCCGTCGACATGCCGGCCAGCGGCGACTACGAGGAGATCCTCGAGCCGATCGTCAAGGCGACGGTCATCGTGCCCAAGGAGTACGTCGGGCAGGTGATGGAGCTGACGCAGGAGAAGCGCGGCACCTTCATCGACATGCAGTACCTGTCCGAGAACCGCGTGCAGCTCAAGTACTTCCTGCCGCTCGCGGAGATCGTGCTCAACTTCTTCGACCAGCTCAAGAGTCGCACCAAGGGCTACGCCTCCTTCGACTACGACGTCGACGAGCATCGCCCCGGCGACCTCGTGCGCCTCGACATCCTCCTCAACCACGAGAAGATCGACGCGCTCTCGCTCATCTGCCACAAGGACAAGGCCTACTACCAGGGCAAGTCACTCGTGGAGGCGCTGCGCAAGAAGATCACCCGCCAGTTCTTCGACGTGCCGATCCAGGCCGCGATCGGCGCCAAGATCATCGCCCGCGAGACTGTCAAGGCGAAGCGCAAGGACGTGCTCGCCAAGTGCTACGGCGGCGACATCTCCCGCAAGCGCAAGCTGCTCGAGAAGCAGAAGAAGGGCAAGAAGCGCATGAAGATGATCGGCTCGGTGGAGATTCCCGCGGAGGCGTTCCTCTCCGTGCTCGACATCGACTCCGACCCCGACGGCAAGTAGCGGTCGTCGTCCTCGTCGGGGGAGCGGTGCGCGGGGCCGTGGTCTGCTCCGACAGGTAGGTTCTCCCCGCGCGTCATTGCCGTGGCGCGCGACTTCGGGGAAGTGGGGGAGCGCCGTGCAGGTGCAGACGATGTCGTGGGGCGCACCGCGTGCGCGCCCGGGTGCAGACGGGCCGCTGGCCATGTTGACCGCGCGCGTGCCCGGGCGCCCGCGCAGCGAGTACCCGCCGCCGACGGCGCCCGACCCCTCCTGGACAAGTGTCGGGCACCTTCGCGATGCCCGGCTCGACGAGGTGTCGGGCGTGGTCGTCGGCCGTACGCGCCCTGACGTGCTCTGGGTGCACAACGACTCGGGCGACGTGCCGCGGGTGTTCGCGATCCGCCGCGACGGATCGCTCGTCGACGAGGTCGCATTCGCGGGCGCCGCGGCCCTCGACTGGGAGGACATCGCGATCGGCCCAGGCCCGCGCTCGGCAGGTTCCGCGCCGTGGCTCTACGCCGCCGACATCGGCGACAACCTCCACGCGCGCGCATCGATCTCGGTCTACCGCACGCCGGAGCCTGCGCCGGGCGTGGCCCGGGTCGCGGCCGAGCGCATCCGCCTGAGCTATCCCGACGGGGTGCGCCGCAACGCCGAGACGATGCTCGTCGATCCGCGCACCGGCGACCTGGTGATCGTCGCGAAGGCCGACGGCATCGCCGAGGTGTTCACGATGACGCGCACGAGCCTCGATGCCGGGGGAGGGATGCTGCACGCCGCGGGCTCGTTCGCCATCGAGGGGCGCGCCACGGGTGGCGACGTCAGCGCGGATGGAGCACGCGTGGTCGTGCGCACCTACGACTGGGCCTACGCGTTCGATCGTCGACCCGACCAGACGATCGCCGATGCCCTCGCCGGAACGCCGCGTGCCGTACGCGCACCGGCATCGGAAGCGATCGCGTTCACCAGCGACGGCGCCAGCTGGCTGTCGATCGCCGAGGGCGCCTACGCCGAGGTCTTCACCCGCGCCGTGCCGGGCTGACGGGCGCAGGCACGTCGGCGGCGGTCGCAGGCCGCGGCGCGCTGCCGTCGAGCACGACCAGCTCGCCCCGTGCTGCCGCGCTGCGAAGGGCCGTCGCGAGCGTGCCACTCGCCGGGACGTTGCCGAGCCGAACCGCGAGCCCTGCGCCGATGCGTGCGCCGGCCGCGTTGTTGTGCTCGTCCATCGCCGAGGAGCCGGCTGCTGCGCCACCTGCACGCTCGTGCGCGTCGAAGCCGTCCAATTCGTGTGCGTGGCCGATGTCCACCACGATCGCCACCGCCGCCTCGGGCGTCATGCCGCGGCGCGCCACGAGCGTCGCAGCCATCGTCGCAGCGGCGAACGAGTGTCGCATCGCGTCGATGCCATCGTCGACGTGCCCGTTCGCGCCCCAGGTGCCGAGCTCGAAGCGCTCGGCCGCCTGTTGTGCGGCGCGTGCGTCGACGACGACCGCAGGCTGCAGCGCGTGCCGCACCACGAACCCGATCTGGTGGCGTCGCCCCCAGGTCGCGTCGTAGATCGACTGTCCGATGCCGCCGCCCGTCGCCACCCGACGAATCAGGCTGGCACCGAGCTCGCTGGCATCCCGCGCGGCGCCGACCAGCGGCGCGCGCAGTCGGTCGATGAGCGCCGCGAGGCTGTCGCGACCGCCGTCGCCAGCGTCGCCCGGCGTCGCGTCGTCGGTCGGCCCGCCCGGAGGCAGGCTCGCGCCCGGGCCCGGGGGCACCGGCGCTCGTGCGGCGGGAGCTGCGTTGATCGCGATCGTCACACCGATACATCGGACCGGAAGCGCGACGGCGTTCCCCCGGCGACGGATGCCGCACTGGCCCGCTACCATGGCGAGGTGCCCCACGCCCCCGCCCAGCTCCCCCGAAGCCTCTACGTGCACGTGCCGTTCTGCGCGCACCGCTGCGGCTACTGCGACTTCGTGACCACGAGCCGCAGCCCGGAGATGCACGAGCGCTACGTCGCCGCCCTGCGCCGCGAACTCGAGCTGCGCAGCCCCGAGACGACGGCCCCGGGCAGCTTCGACACGATCTTCATCGGCGGCGGCACGCCCACCCTGCTCGAACCGGCCGCCCTGGAGGCGCTCCTCACCTTCACGCGGGAGCTGGCCGCGCCCGGCGCCGAGGTCACCATCGAGTGCAACCCCGAGACGGTCGATGCCGCGCTCGCGCGTCGCCTGGTCGACGGGGGCGTGCACCGGGTGTCGCTCGGCGCGCAGTCGTTCTCGCCCCACGTGCTCGCGACCCTCGAGCGTCGCGCCGAGCCCGACACCGTGCGCCGCGCGGTCGCCACGCTCCGTGAGGCCGGTGTCAGTCGGCTGTCACTCGACCTCATCTGGGGCGTTCCCGGGCAGACGAACGCCGACGTCACGCACGACCTCGTCGAGGCGCTCAAGCTCGAGCCCGACCACCTCTCGGCCTACGAACTCGAGTTCAAGCCGGGCACCCGACTGACACATGCGCAGGGCGGGGTCGAGGCGGCGCTCACCAACCTCGGTGAACAGGGTGACGACTTCTACGACCTCGTGATCGACCACCTCGAGGCGGCCGGCTGGTGGTGGTACGAGACTGCGAACTTCGCCCGTACCCCCGACGAGCGGTGCCGCCACAACCTCGCCTACTGGCAGGCCGACCCGTGGGTGGGCATCGGCGTCGGTGCGGTCGAGACGTTGCACGCATCCAACGACGGAGCGGGCTCGGGCGTTGCGGCGGGCGGCCTGCACCGGCGCACGAACCTCCCGAACGTGCCGCGCTGGCTCAACGCCGTCGAGGCGGGGGAGCTGCCGCCGAGCCGCGACGAGGTGGTCGATGCGCGCACCGCCCGCACCGAGCGCGTGATGCTCGGCCTGCGCCTCGACGCGCCGGTGAACATCGCGGCGCAGGACCTGTTCGACGGCATCGTCGACGCAGCCGGGCTCGAGCGCGTCGCCGAACTCGAACTCGGGTCGGTGACGATGGTGCCGTCGCCGGACGGCGTGCTGCGCGGCGACGTCGAGCTGCGGCTCACCCGCCGCGGCCGCATGCTCCAGGGTTCGGTCGGGTCGCTGCTGCTCGACCCGTGACGGGCTTCGAGCGCTCGCCTGCGCAGCTCGGAACCGCCTGCTCCGGCCGGGTTTCCTGTCACACTGTGGGAACGATGGAGCTGACGCAGCGACAGGAACGGATCCTCAAGGCCGTGGTGGAGCAGCACCACGCCACGGGCCGACCCGTGGGCTCCAAGGCGCTCGTCGAGCTCGGCGTGGTCGACGCGTCGTCGGCCACCGTGCGCTCCGAGCTCGTGCGGCTCGAGGAGCTCGGACTGCTCGAGGCGCCGCACACGAGCGCCGGGCGCATCCCGACCGACCTGGGCTACCGCACCTACGTCGACCGCCTGCTCGGTGAGGATCCGTGCCGACCTGCCGCGCGCGACCAGCTCCCCATCGTGGCCACCGTCAACGCCGTGCAGATCGACGAGGCGCTGCGCGAGACCACGCAGGCGCTCGCGGAGGCGACCGGCCTGCTCGCGGTGATCACTGCTCCGCGCGCGAGCGGCGCCGTCATCCACCACGTCGAGGTGCTGCAGCTGCAACCGACGATGCTGGTCGTCGTGGTCATCACGGCTGCGGGAGACGTCGTGCGCAACGTGGTGCACACCAACTCGCCGGTCGACTCGGGGCTCATCGACTGGGCCGTCGACTACCTCAACGAGCAGGTCGTGGGCATGTCGCCCGGCCAGAGCACGCTGCGCCAGCGCTTCGTGCGCAGGGACCTCGCACCGGCGGAGCAGGCGATGCTCGGGCTCGTGTGGCCGGCCTTCGCGGCGCTCGCGGAGGAGGAGCAGCAGGATGTGCACGTCGGCGGTTCCGCACTGCTGCTCGCCGAGCTCGGTGACGATGTGCAGCGCGTCGTCAACCTGATCGCGATGCTCGACGAACGCCGTCGGCTGCTCGCGGCGCTGCGCCCGCTCGCCGGGTTCGGCCTCGCGACCGTGGCGCCGGTGGGGGCATCGGTGGCCGTACGCATCGGAGGAGAGAACGAGATCCCCGAGCTGCAGCGGCTGAGCGTGGTGGGCGCCTCCTACGGCGCGTCGACCACGCCGCTCGGCATCGTCGGGCTCATCGGGCCGCGCGCCATGGACTACGTGGCGGCGATGCGTGCGGTGAGCGAGGTCTCGGGCGGGCTCAGCGGCCTCGCCGCCAGCGTCTACCGCGACTGATCGAGGCGCGCTACCAGGGCCACATCGGGCGCATTGGATCGGCCAGTCGTTCGAGGAGCCGGAGCAGCTCTGATTCGAGCTCTCCACGGAATGCGACGAGGTCAGTTGACGGCAGCGGCATGTTGAAGCGCAGGTCGGCCAACGCCTGTGCCTGCTCGTCGAGTTTTGCGCGCGCTTCGAGCATTCCCCCCGGCCCGCCGTCTGCTTCCAGGGCATGGGCAGCTGCGAGCGTCGCGTCGAATGCAAATGCCACGTTGGCGGTATCGATTGGAGCGGTGCGTCCTGGGCCGAGCAGGTCGTGCAGGGCTGTCTCGTCAGCGATGGCGAACCAGTCGGTGTTACCGAGACGGGTCACTCGGAGGATGCCCGCTTCGACGCAGCGGTGCAATGCAATGCGAACTGCGCCCTTCTCGAAGCCCGTACTACGCCGCACCGCGTCAGCCGTCCAACCGCGCGATTCGTGATCGGTGTGCATTGCCAACATAAACAGTGAATCGGCGCGAGCCTGCGTGCCGAATGCGGCGCGGTAGCGGAGGTGTGCGTAGGGAGTAGAGCGGTCGATGACGCGCCTCGACTTGTTCGTCCTCACATCTACGGCCGCGAATGACGACCATGCAGCGTTCAACATCGTGCCTGCCGAGGCGAGACGTCGATTGACGACCGGATGGGCGATCAGGTCATGGAACGTCGCATACCAATCTCGTGCTTCGTGTCTCAGGCGAACATCGATCTCCGCTCCGATTGACGCGATCAGGAGCGCGTCCTCCGGGGAGACGCTGACCGAGCTTCGTGCGTGGGAGCTGGACATGCCAACGCTTCCGAGCAACGTCCAGGCACAGTTGCCGGCCGCGAGCCGGACGTTTGCTGACCACGGTTCACTCATGATGTTCCTTCGATGTCCGCGCGAATGGTCCGCGCGTCTCTGACAGCTGCGTCTGCTGGACTGATGAATCGTGCCTCGACGTGGCGCAGCGCGGCCTCCCACTCTGCGGGAGTGGGTGCGAGGTCGTGGAGGTCGCTCACGTGCTTCGCTCGTTCTGCGAGGTTCGATGAGGCAGCATCGAGCTTGAGCGTGATCAGGTCCTCCCGCGCCGGGATCATGAAGCACAGCGCGCGCCCCACACGGAATTCCGTCATGCGTTCGACGAAACCTGGTGGGAGGCCCTCTTCGAGAACGCCCTT
>JAOPYW010000248.1 GCA_025964405.1 Thermoleophilia bacterium
GGAGCTGGTCGCCTTCGACAGCCGCGACGGCGGCTTCGGCATCGCGGTGCGCCCCGCCTGACTAGTTGGCGTGCGGCTTGAGGAGGCTGCCGGCGGTGGTGCCGATCGCGGCCGCCCCGGCCAGCGCACCGATGCTGGCCAGGACCGGGCGCAGGCCCTTCATCGGCGAGAACAGCCCGAAGCTGATCGTGGAGAGCGTGGCTGCCAGCGTCGCTCCCCCGAAGGCGAGTCGCTCAGGAGCCGGCGGCGTGCCCCACCCCTGTGCGCGCTCGTTCGGCAGGCTCGTGGTGATGCCGAGGCCCACGGCCGTGGCGAGCGCCGATGCGCCGATGCCGAGTGCGGTCACACGTGGAATGAACACGAACGTTTCCCCCGAAGATCGCGACGGCCCCCCAGCAGTCGCTACCGGTGTATCGCGAATCGGGTCGCATTCGTTGCAGGCGGTGTCGAAGGGCGCGCTACCAGCGCACCGTCAGCCCCGTCGGCCCGGGCTCAGTGCGCGTCGGCGGGCAGCGCGCCGGCGTCGAGCACGATGCGACCGGGAGTCTCGGTCGGGAGGTCCTTCGACTTCGCGAACCACGCCACGAGGGCGTCGAGGTCGACCCCGATGTCCTGGCGCTTGCGCCCCTTCTTGAGCACCGTGAAGCCGTCGCCGCCGTCGGCGATGAACGAGTTCGCGGCGACCGAGTAGGTCTGCTTCGGGTCGAGCTTCGATCCGTCGGGGAGCACGACGCTGGCGATGCGGGAGCCGACCGGCTTCGTCAGGTCGAGGTGCACCGTCAGGCCACTGACCTGGAGCACGCGCGGCTCCGGCCCCTCGAACTGCTGCTCGAGCATCGCCTGCACCTCGGCGCCGGTCAGCTCGAGCTTCATGACTCGGTTCGCGAACGGCTGCACCCCGAAGATGGTGCCCCACGTGAGCTTGCCGGCCGTGGGCAGGTCCTGGCGGATGCCGCCGGGGTTCATGAATGCGAAGTCGGCCTTCGCGAAGTCGCGCTGGGCGTCGGCGATGACACCACCGAGCAGGGTCTCGCCGGCTGCACTCCGGGTGCGCGTGAGCGGTGCCTTGAGCTCGGTGATGACCTTCTCGGTGCGGGGAGCGACGGCCGCGTGGAACGTCTTCACCATCGCACCGACCTTGGCATCGGGCTGGATGCCGTGCTCGTCGTTGCGGATGAGCCGCGAGCTGCCGCCGACGACCTTGCCGGTGGTGCGATCGACCTTGAGGTCGACCTCGGCGAGCGCCTTGGCGTAGGAGCCCGCCTGCACGACCTGCTTGCCGGCGATCTCGGTCGCGTACTCGGTGTGCGAGTGGCCGGAGATGATGGCGCCGACCGCGGGGTCGAGGCCCTTGGCGATGTCGACGATGGGTCCACTGATCTCGGTCGTCGACCCCTTCGCCGGCGTGCCGCCCTCGTGGATCATCACGACGATCGTCTTCGCGCCGGCCGCCTTCATGGCGGGCACGTACCTGTTTATCGCGGCGACCGGATCGAGGGCCGTGACGTTCGGGATACCCTTGGCCACCGTGACGTTCTTGAGGTCGGCGGTGGTCGCCCCGATGAACCCGATCTTGACGCCGTTGACGACGCGGATGGTGAACGGGGGCAGGATCGGCTTCTTGGTCTTGGTGTCGACGACGTTCGCGTTCACCCAGGCGAACGGGCTCCCCGGCCAGGCCGGCCTGCCCTTCGCGGCGGCCACGTGCGCGGCGCCGGACTTCGCGCCGACGACCGCGTTCGCGCCCGTGCGGCGCCTGCCCTTCTTGGGGGGAGCGATGCCCTGCCGAGCCTCGGCGGCGCTCAGCGCGGCGTCGCCGTAGATCATGCGGATCGCCTGCGCGTAGCCCTTGTCGAATTCATGGTTGCCGAACGTGGTGAGGTCAAGCCCCATCTGGTCGAGCACGGCGATCGTCGACTGGTGCTGCAGCAGCGTCGATTCGGGCTGCGCCGCCCCGACGAGGTCGCCCGCCGCCACGAACACGGTGCCGTTCGGGTTGCCGGCGCGCTCACGCTGCACGTAGGCCGCGAGGGTCGCCGCTCCACCGATCTCGACGTCGCCGACCTTCGAGGTGCTGTCGGTCAGCTGCCCGTGGAAGTCGTTGATCGAGAGGATCCGCACGTCGGCGATGTTGGCATCCGTGCCAGGTGTCGGCGCGCCGGCGCCCGCAGGAGCGGCCACGGTCGCGGCGAGTGCCGTCATGAGGGGTGCGGAGATGGGCGGGAGTGCGCTCACTACCTGTTTCTCCCACCCCGGCTTCGCACAGGTGGAGTCGAATCTGCGCGCCGTGGCTCAGGTAGGACCGTCGTGTGGCCGGTATGTCCGCAGGGCGCAACCCGTTCGGTCGGGGCGACTTTGGCCCCACACAGGGGGCTCGATCGACCAACGCCCCGGCCGAGAACGCGTCGAGGTCCGGGCGAACTCGTGCCAACCGAACACGTGCGGGCTGAACGCGTGCCATGTGTGCTTTCGGTCTCGGCGTTGGTCACTTTGGCCCCGTGTGCGGGGCCGAAGTCGCCGCACGCGAACGGATCGGCCGTCGAACCGACCTGAAACGGGCCCGATCGACGCAGGCTGGACGACTTGCAGCGGACATTCGCCGACGTGGGCTTTCCAGAGTCGTAGTATCGAACCGAGGCGCGCTCCCGACGGGAGCGCCGGAGGATCGACCGACACAGGAGTTGGCATGACCACTGCTATCGCGTGGCCGCTGCAGGGCGGCGACATCAAGACCATCGAGTGGAACGACGCATGGACGTCGCTCAACGGCATCAGCGAGAGCACGATGCGCGCGCACTGGAAGCTCTACGAGGGCTACGTGGGCAAGTGGAAGGAAGCCGACGCGAAGCTCAAGGGAGCCGACCTGTCGACCGCCAACCAGATCGTCTCCGACTGGCGCGCCCTCAAGACCGACATCACGTTCGCCATCGGCGGCGTGAAGAACCACCAGCTCTACTTCTCGCTGCTCGGCGGCGACGGCTCGGCTCCGACCGGTTGGCTCGCCGACGCGATCGACAAGCAGTGGGGCTCGTTCGACCAGCTCAAGGCCGACCTCAAGGCGACCGCGATCGCCGGCCGCGGCTGGGCCTGGCTCGCCTTCGACTGGGAGACCGGCCTGCTCGGCACCTACCTCGGTGACGCGCAGAACACGTTCCCGGTGTGGAACGCGACCCCCATCGTCGCGCTCGACGTCTACGAGCACGCGTACTTCGCCGACTTCGGCACCGACCGCCCGGGCTACATCGATGCGTTCTTCGCGAACCTCGACGGGAACGCCGGGGTCGCAACCGCCGAGGCGTGCGAGATCCAGAAGCGCTTCAGCGCCTGATCGACCCCGGTCGATCGACGAGTGTCACACGCGGGGTCGCCTTCGGGCGGCCCCGTTCGTCGTTCGAGGAGCTCGGTCTCAGGGAGACGTGACCGAGAACAGCACCGGAGCGACGTACGCTCCCGGGGTCTCGTTCGATCGCGTGCGCACACCGAAGCGCAGGCGCGAGGTAGCTGAAGCGCCGACCGCCGTCGTGTGGGCGATCGTCGTGGCAGACGTCGGAACCGCGGCCCACCACGCGCCGTTCGCGGCGGGGCAGGTCGCGTTCGCCGTCCAGTCGGCGACCGAGCCGGTCGTCGATACGAGGCAGGCACCGAACAGGCCGGTACCGGGCGTCGTCCAGTCGCTGACGCCCGCCGCGTACTGGGGCATCGAACCGGCGGAGTCGAACACCAGCAGGCACGCGTCCACGCCTGTGGCGCCCATCGCGCAATTGCCGACTGACGCGAAGTGGCCGTCGGCGTCATCGATCGTCGCGCGTGCACGCTGGTCGATGCCCGCGCCCGGCGCGACCGATCGTGCCAGGAAGCCGTCGCCGTCGAACGTCGGGTCGAGCACGCCTGTGGCGAGATACCGGGCGAAACACAGGTCGACGCCCGAGCCGAGCCCGAGGTCGCAGTCGCCTGCGGTGACGAGCGTGCCGTCGCCTTGCGGCAACAACGACCAGATGTGGTCGGTACCCGTCCCTGCCGAGCGCGCGAGCGTCACGCGGCCCCCCGTACCGAACGCGGGGTCGAGTGTTCCATCGGTTCGGAGGCGGAAGATGCAGCCGTCGACGCCCGTGGCGCCACCCATCGCACAGTCGCCGCCCACCACCAACTTGCCGTCAGCCTGCAGCGCAGCGGCAAGGATGCTGTCGGTCCCCGTCCCGGGAGCTACTGCGAACGTCGCCACGCCATCACCGTCGAAGCTCGGGTCGAGCGCGCCGTTGTCGGTGTACCGGACCGCGCAACCGTCGAACGTCGACGTGCCGGTGACGTAGCAGTATCCGGCCCCGATGACCCGGCCGTCCTCCTGGATGACCAGGTCGCGGAACTCCTGGTTGCCGCCCGTTCCGAGCGCGTCGGTCACGACGTAGCCTGCGCCTGAGCCGAAGCTGGGGTCGAGCGCGCCGTCGGAGCGGTACCGCGCGACGAGCAACTGCGTGCCGGTGACGCCCTCGATGAACCCCCCGATGACGATCGATCCGTCCGATCGGAGCGCGACGCCGCGTGCACTGTCGTTGAGCGAGGCGAACGCGGAGATCGAGGTCGTCGCGATGCCGTCGCCGCTGAAGGTCGGGTCGAGTGCTCCGCTCGTGTCGTAGCGGACCAGGCAGATGTCGTTGCCGGTGGCTCCCATGTCGCACGCGCCGACCAGCACGAACTTGCCGTCCGGCTGGAGCAGCAGGTCGAATCCCCTGTCGGTACGGGCGCCCGGTCCGACCGACGTCGTGACCTTGCCACCCACCCCGAACGTCGGGTCGAGCGAGCCCGTCGTCGTGTACCTGACGAGACAGAGGTCCACTCCCGTCGTCGCCCCCATGTCGCAGTCACCGCCGGTCACGAGCCTGCCATCGGGCTGGCGAACCAGACCGCTCGGGGTGTCGGCACCGGCACCCGTCGCCGCAGCGGTCGTGACGACACCGTCGCTGTCGAACGTCGGGTCGAGCGCGCCCGAGGCGGGCTGGAACATCCCGACACCGGCACCGTCGGCCTGGCGCACCTGCAGCTGCGACACGCCGTTGGTCGATCCGAAGGCCACCACGCAATCCGCACTCGTCACCACGGCCGACCCGGGCTGCAGCGCACCGAACTGAAGCGTCGAGGGGGCGACACACGCCGACGTGTCGAGTGACGTGGCCGCCACGACCGACGCGGCGACCGTGACGGAGGAGGTCGCCGCCGGAGCGGATGCGGCAGCGATGCCGCACGCGATCGCGGCGCACACCAGGAGCAGGGTGCACCAGCGCGCCTTGACCGGGTGGTGGCGGGAGTCGAACATCCTTCCGGAAATCGACCGGAACCGCCCGTGGCTTGATGCGATCCCAGCACGAATGTCAGCTTCGTTCCGTGACGAAATGATGTTGCGGGCATGGGCTGGGTTGCCAGTGTGCGACGGCGGGCAGGTTCGGACGGCCGTACCTCGAAGGTAGCCCCGTGAAGGAGCCCACATGAACCAGTTTGCGATCGCGGCCATGGGCGGCGACCAACCCGGCATCGTCGCCGCGGTCGGTGAGGCGCTGCTCAACCTGGGCGGCAACATCGACGACTCCTCGATGACCATCCTCGGCGGCCAGTTCGCCATGCTGCTCGTGGTCAACGTCGACCGCGACCGTGATTCCCTCGACGCGGCCCTGCGCCCCGTCGCCGAGCGCTTCGGCCTCAAGCTCGAGGTGAGCGACGCCGAGCCCCACCCGTTCAGCGATCAGGACCGCGACGACTACGTGGTCGCCGCCTACGGCCCCGATCGCGGCGGCCTCGTGTCGACCCTCTCGCGCGTGCTCGCTGACGTGCACGCGAACATCAACGACTTCGGCAGCCGGCTCGGCGCCGACAGCACGTTCGCCATGTGGTTCAACGTCAGCCTCGCCGACGACACGAACCTCGAGCAGCTGCGCGGCCAGCTCGACGCGGCGGGTCGCGAACTCGGCCTCGACGTGCGGCTGTACCAGGCGGAGGCCGAAGAGCTCTGATGGCCGTTCGTGACGTGGTGCGCTATCCCGATGAGCGCCTCAAGACCGAATGCGATCCGGTCGGCGGCTCCGGCCCCCTGCCGACCGCCGCGCGGGCGGTCGCCCAGGACCTGCTCGACACCATGGCGACCTTCCCGGGTTGCGTCGGCATCGCCGCGCCCCAGGTCGGCGAGCTGACCCGCATCGTGGTCATCGACGTGACCGGCCACAAGCGAGCAGTCAGCGACCACGGACGCCAGGTGCTCGTCGACCCGGTCGTGGTCGAACGCACCGGACGCGTGCAGATGCGCGAGGGCTGCCTCTCCATCCCCGACTTCACCGGCAACGTCACGCGAGCGGAGTCGATCGTCGTCGAGGCGCGCGACATCGACGGCGAACCGATCCGCCTCGCCTGTGACGCCTACGAGGCGCGGGTCGTGCTGCACGAGCTCGACCACCTCGACGGCCTGCTCTTCCTCGACCGGGTCGCAAAGGCGAGCGACGTCTTCCCGCGGAAGAAGTACCAGTGAACGGGGGAGCGGCATCCGCGCCCGTGTCGCCGTTCGTGTCAGTCGCGGCCGCGGGCGACGACTCGCGCCCGGTGTTGGCGCACCTGTTCGGGGCCGACTACTCCGCGCGGGCGATCACGCCCCAGCGGTCCGACCTCGCGCCGAACGTGGTGCGTGCGGCGCTGCCGCGGTTCAGTCCCTACGACGCCCGGCACCGCACCGACCTGGCCGCGTGGCACGTGGTCGACCACGGCGACGCCGGGGCGATCCGCTCCTCCACGTGGGAGGAGGCGTTCGAGCTCATCGAGCGCCACGCCGCGGATGCGTTCGCGACCGATGCGTTCGTCGTCGGGCTCGGTGGTGACCACTCGGTGGCCTGGCCGATCGCATCGGCGGCGCTGGCCGCTGCGCGTCGGCGTTCAGGGAAGCCGACGGCCCGCCTCGGCATCCTCCAGCTCGACGTGCACCACGACGTGCGCGCGCTCGACCACGGCCCCTCGAACGGCACGCCCATGCGCGGCCTGCTCGAGGGGGAGCTGGTGCGGGGCAGCGACATCGCCCAGGTGGGCATCCACCCGTTCGCGAACCAACGCGCCGCGTCGGAGTACTGCGACGCGCAGGGCATCGTGCGCTACTCGCTCGACGACGTCGCCGAACGCGGAACCGATGCCATCGCACGCGCCGCGCTCCTCAGCCTCGACGGAGTCGACGCGATCCACCTGACCGTCGACATCGACGTGCTCGATCGTGCGTTCGCCCCGGGCACGGCCGCTGCGTTGCCGGGCGGGCTCACGCCGCGCGAACTGCTGCACCTCGTCGACGTCGTCTGCGCCGACCATCGCGTGGCGTCGATCGACGTGGTGGAATTCGATCCGGAGCGCGACGTTGCAAGCGTCACCGCATATGCTGCGGCGAACGTGGTGATGGTGGCGCTCGCCGCCGTCGCCCGCCGAACCGCCCCGAACTGAGCCCGTCGCCCCATGCTGCACCGCATCACACCCAACATGATCACGTTCACGCGGATCGCGTTGATCCCCGCGTTCGTGCCGCTGCTGCTCGTGCGCGACGACTATGACCTCGGTACGTGGATCGCCTTCGCGCTGTTCGCGCTGCTGAGCCTCACCGACGGCCTCGACGGTTACGTCGCGCGGTCGCGCAACAAGGTGACGCGCCTCGGTATCTTCCTCGACCCGCTCGCCGACAAGCTGCTCGTCACGGCGGCGCTCGTCACGCTCGTGCAGCTCGAGGAGATCAACGCGTGGGTCGTGGTGACCATCCTGAGCCGTGAGTTCGCGATCACCGGCCTCCGTGCGATCGCCGCCTCGGAGGGCGTCGTCATCGCTGCCGACTGGTCGGGCAAGATCAAGACCGTGCTGCAGATCGCGCTCGTGCTCGTGCTGATCGTGCCGAGCGCGCCCGACTGGCTCAGCGTGTCGCTGACGGTGCTGACCGTCGCCGTGACCGTCGGGTCGGGCGTCGAATACTTCTGGAAGGCCCGCGACCTGCTGCGCGACGGTGGGCCGAACGCCGCGGGGGCCAGCGACCCCGTGCGGCCATCCTGACTGCCGACTCTGGCCGCAGGTGAGCGGTGACCCGAATCGTTCGGGGCTGCGGGGCGAGGATGAGGCATGCCTAGTGCTCCGCTCTTCTACCAACCGATCGTGATGGCCCGCGTCGCAATGACGAAGCTGGGCGAGTCGACCGTCGCCAAGGTCTACGACGACCAGGTCAACTTCAAGCTCACGCAGAACGAGACCGGCTACGCGGTCGAGGCGGCGAGCGCCGGCGCCAAGAGCCTGATGGAGGGCCCGAGCGGACCGAAGTTCCAGGCGTACGTCGACGGCATCGCGAAGCTGCAGGCGACCCAGCCGGGGTCGCAGGCGCTCAAGGGGTTCCAGATCGCGATCGGCAAGGAGGACGGCTGGGCCGCGAACCGCGTCATGAGCGCGATCGCCAACCACCCCGACCTGCTCGACACCGCGAGTCCCGACCAGGCGGCGAAGGTCGCCGAGGGCCTCGTCGAATCGGCTCGCAAGGAGTACGCGACGCATCCCGGCATGATCGCCAGCGGTGGCACCATTGAGGCCTCCGACGGCATGGTCGACGTGCTCCAGAAGCACATCTTCTCCGACGAGCCGATGACTCCCGAGGATGCGACCTCGCTCGCCACGCAGACCAGCTTCGCACTCCAGCAGAACGTGACCCCGCTGCCGCCCGACACCACCTCGAAGGCGCAGTGGATCGAAGACGCGACCGACAACCTGCTCGCGCTCTGGCCGGGTGCCACGGCGCGCACCGTCGCCGCGCTCGGCATCAAGACGAGCGGTGACGAGAAGTCGCTCGAGCAGGCAGCCGACGCCTTCCGCGACTCGTACTTCAAGAATGACCCGACCGCCGATTCCTCCAAGTCGATGGCGGCACTGCTCAACGCGGCCGGCATGGATCCGACGTCGAAGACGACCTACGACGCCGCCTTCCAGGTGCTGCAGGGCGGCCCGATCGAATCGGTGCCCGGCTCGATCGCCGCCGCGCTCGTCGGTGCCTTCAAGCTCGACCCGGCAGAGACACCCGCCGTCGCCGGTCGCATCGTCGAGACGAACGGCACGCCCGGAAACGTCTCGGGCCTGCTCACCGAGCTGGCGGCGAAGGGCAAGGCGCCCGCGCCGACGCCCGAGGATCCGACTCCCGGACCGGCTCCCGACCCGATGCCCGGCCCCGAGCCGGATCCGGTTCCCGCTCCCGACCCGGTTCCCGCGCCCGATCCGGCCCCGAAGCCCGATCCCGCCCCGACGCCTGATCCGGCCCCGACGCCTGATCCGGCCCCGACACCCGATCCGGTTCCGTCCGATCCCGATCCGAAGAACCCGACCCCGAACGATCCGGGCCCGGCTCCGGGCACGCCGAAGCCCCCCACCGACCCGGCCCCGACCGACCCGGCTCCCAAGGATCCGGCGCCGACCGACCCCGCGCCCACCGATCCGGCTCCTACGGATCCCGCGCCGACACCCGCTCCTCCGACAGGTCCGACGCCGCCCGGTGGAACACCTGACGGTTCGAGCAACGACGCGTGATCCCCTAGCGCGCGGATGGATACGGCGGGATCGCGACGTCCACTACGATCTGCGGATGCGTTCCTCCGGCACCACCCGACTCCTCACCGGTACCCTCCTCCTGATCGCGCTCGTGTGCGCGCTGCCCGCCAACGCGGCCGCTGCGGCGACGCCGTGGAAGATCGCGCTCCCGGCCGCCCAGCCGGGCAGTGTCCTTGCCCCGGGGGGCCGCGACGTCGATCGCCTGCCCGCTGTCTCCTGTGATCCGGCGGCGCCGCTGCGCTACTACACGATCTCGCCCGCCGACTACCCGACTCCCGACGCCGTGGTCGGCTACCCCGACCAGCCCGCAGGTACGGTCCCGGCCGGTCAGGTGGTCGAGACCGGCACCGTCGGCACGAGCTTCATCCAGATCCGACGCTACGCCAACGGAGACATCTACACGGCGCCCGTGGGCACCGTCTGTCAGGCCCGGTGGGTCGCCTCCAAGGCTGCGCGTGCCGCCGCGACGCGCGCCATCCCGCAGATCCAGGTGATCGGTCGCATCAGCTCCTCGACGCGCACCGTGCTCCGTCGCATCTCGCAGATCCCCGCCGCGCCGCGTCGCGCCTTCGACGCCTACGGTTCGCTCGGCGTGTTGCAGAACGTCGCGCCGCTCCCCTCGATCCAGGGGTGGGAGTACCTCAAGGGGAGCTGCTCGCTCGCGTCTGAGACCTCGCAGCGCAGCTGTGCGTCACTGCCGGGGCTCGGTGGCACCGGCTTCGGGGTTCCCGGCTTCATCGGCATGCCCGCGCGCGACTCCTACTCCAGCTTCGGCGGCGTGTCGTTCCACGAGTTCGGTCACGCGATCGACGACACCGCGCCCGGCGCCGAGGTGCTCAACCTCTATTCCACGACGGCCGCCTGGAAGGGGGGCCCGTTCCGCGAGGTGAAGCGCTGCTGGACCTCGAGCTACGAACGCTCCAACCCCGGCGAGTGGTTCGCGGAGTCGTTCGCGATCCGCTACGGCTCCACCTCCAAGTCGCTGTGGCTCAAGCGCCACTGCCCCGTGACGTGGAAGTACCACACCGCCACCTTCGGTCAGGGCACCTTCGATTCCACGATCCCC
The DNA here is from genome assembly GCA_025964405.1 of Thermoleophilia bacterium. Classification (GTDB taxonomy): domain Bacteria; phylum Actinomycetota; class Thermoleophilia; order Gaiellales; family SKUG01; genus JAGQUL01. Next base: position 10,649 of record JAOPYW010000248.1, read on the forward strand.
AGCGGTCCCACGCTTCCGGGGGAGCTGCGCACCGTTCGGTTGGTTCCGAAGGTCGCGACCGGCGCCCGTCGGGTGCTCGCGGTGCGGGCCACCCTGAGCGCGCGACCCGCGGCCGGCAGCCGCGTCACCGCCACCGCCACGTACCGCGGTCGGCTCGTCGCCAAGCGGGCCTGGCGCACCGGCAGCGCCATCTCGCAGGCCCGGCTCGTGGCGCGCGGCGTGCCCGCTGGCGCGATGGTGCGTGTCTGCGTCAAGGCCGGCCCGGTCGGTCGCGGCGTCGCGCCGATTCCGTCCTGGTGCGCACTCGCCCGGGTGAAGTGATTCCCGACCGGCCTCGACGCGTCACGTCAGTGCGCGAGCGCCGGCGCGGCGTTCGGGTCGGCCATCGGATCGAACACCGGCTTGCCACCCGGCAGCAGCAACCAGCTGACGACCATGCCGAACGCGAAGAACCCGGCCGACCACCAGAACGCGGTGGTGTAGCCGTGCAGCGTCGCGAGCGTCTGCGCGGTCGCCGAGCTGCCGTGCCCGGCGGCGTAGTCGGTGACCGCCGTGGCCGCGAAGGTCGAGAGCAGCGCCGTGCCGAACGAGCCGCCGACCTGCTGCCCGACGTTCACCATCGCCGAGGCGACGCCCGCGTCTTCGTTCGCGACCCCAGCCGTGGCGATGTTGAGCGCCGGAGCGAACACCATGCCGAGTCCGGCTCCCATGACCACGAGGCCCGGCACGATCGCCGTCAGGTAGGAGGAGTCGACCTCGAGCCGCGTGAGGATGAGCATGCCGATCGCCGCGACCGCCATGCCGGGAGCGATCAGGTTGCGGGCACCCATGCGCGGGAAGAGCACCGACGTCGCCACCGTCGCGAACGTGATGACCGTCGCGATCATCGGCAGGAAGGCGAAGCCCGTCTTGAGCGGCGAGTAGCCGAGCATCTGCTGCATGTAGTAGGTCAGGAACAGGAAGACCCCGAACATGCCGGCGCCGACGATGCCGATCGCCAGGTAGGCGCCGCCGCGGCTGCGATCGAGGATGACGCGCATCGGCAGGAGCGGATGCGCCGTGCGGGTCTGGATGACCACGAAGGCCACGAGCAGCACGACGGCAGCGGTGAGGAAGCCGATGGTGCCGCCGGCTCCCCAGCCGTCCTGCTCGGCGAGCGTCACGCCGTAGACCAGTGCGAACAGGCCGGCGCTCGCGGCGATCGTGCCGGGGATGTCGAGCCGGGGCTTGTCGGGGTGCGGCGCATGCTTGACGAAGGCGAGCACGCCGAGCACGGCCGGCACCGCGAGCACGATGTTGACGTACATGCACCAGCGCCACGAGAGGTACTCCGTCAGCACGCCACCGAGCATGAGCCCGATCGCGCCGCCGGTGCCACCGATCGCGCCGTAGATGCCGAACGCCTTGTTGCGCTCGCTCGGGTTCGTGAAGGTGGTCGACAGGAGCGAGAGCCCGGCCGGAGCGAGCAGCGCGCCGAACAGGCCCTGCGCCGCGCGGGCGATGACGAGCACCTCGAAGTTACCGGCGGCGCCACCGACGGCGGAGGCGACGCCGAAGCCGGCGAGGCCGACCAGGAACACCCATTTGCGACCGAACAGGTCACCGATGCGCCCGCCGAGCAGGAGCAGCGAGCCGAAGGCGAGGGCGTAGGCGGTGATGATCCACTGGCGCGAATCGTCGGAGAACCCGAGGTCGCGCTGCGCGGTCGGGAGCGCGATGTTCACGATCGTCGCGTCGAGGATCACCATCAGCTGCGC
>JAOPYW010000199.1 GCA_025964405.1 Thermoleophilia bacterium
AATCACATCCACGATAGCCTCGACGAAGGTCACATAGTGCTCGTCGCGGGGGTCCAGGGCGTGTCACTCGACCGCAACGAGACGACCCTCGGCCGCGGCGGCTCCGACGCCACCTCCTTCGCGCTCGCGGCAGCACTGGGCGCCGACGTCTGCGAGATCTACACCGACGTCGACGGCGTGTTCACCGCTGACCCCCGCATCGTGCCTGACGCGCGCAAGCTGCACTTCGTGTCGTACGAGGAGATGCTCGAGATGGCAGCCTCCGGCGCGCGCGTGCTGATGCTGCGGAGCGTCGAGTTCGCGCGCAACCACGACGTGCGCCTGCACGTCCGCTCATCCTTCAACGACGAACCGGGAACCTGGATCGGAGAGGCCGACGACCGCATGGAAAACGCCATCATCAGTGGGGTCACCCACGACGAGGACCAAGCCCGCGTCACGGTCACCGACGTGCCCGACCGGCCGGGCAGTGCCGCCGCGATCTTCGGCGCGTGCGCCGAGCAGGGCATCAACGTCGACATGATCCTGCAGACCCCGAGCGTGAACGGCGTCACCGACGTGGCGTTCACCGCACCGAGCGCCGACGTGCCGAAGGTCAACCTCGTGCTCGAGCAGGTCGCCGCGCTCGTGGGCGCCGGCGGGTGGCGTTGCGACGAGAACGTCGGCATCGTGTCGCTCATCGGCGCCGGCATGAAGACGCACCCCGGCATCGCGGCGCGGATGTTCGCGTCGCTCGCCGAGGCAGGCATCAACCTGCAGATGATCTCCACGTCGCCGATCAAGATCAGCTGCGTGATTCCGTCGGAGCAGGTGGTCACCGCGGTGCGCACACTGCACGACGCCTTCGAACTCGGCACCGCCGCGGGCCTGCGCGAGCACGCGCACGAACTATGAGTGAGATCACGCCAGAGGTCGAGGTCGCGGCGATCGTGCACGGCATGCGCCCCCTGGTCGTCGCCGTCGTGGGCGCGACCGGCAACGTGGGTGCGGTCATGCTCGAGGTGCTCGAGGAGCGGGGTATCCCGATCCGCGAGCTGCGCGCATTCGCGTCGTCGCGCAGCGCGGGCACGACGGTGCGAGCCGGCGCCCACGAGGCGGTCGTCGAAGACCTGGAGACGGCAGACGACCTGTCGGGCATCGACGTCGCGCTGTTCAGCGCGGGCGCGGAGCGTTCGATCGCGCACGCGAAGCGGTTCGTCGACGCCGGCGCGATCGTCATCGACAACTCGTCGGCGTTCCGCATGGACGATGACGTGCCGCTCGTCGTACCCGAGGTCAATCCGGAGGCGCTCGACGACATTCCGCGCGGCATCATCGCCAACCCGAACTGCTCCACCATCCAGCTGATGGTCGCGCTCCGACCGATCCACGACGTCTACGGCCTCGAGCGGGTGAGCGTCGTCACCATGCAGTCGACGTCCGGCACGGGCAAGGCAGCGATGGAGGAGCTCGAGCACCAGTCGCGCGTGGTCGTGGGCGTCGCGGCGGAGCCGCCGACCGTCTATCCGCACGAGATCGCCTTCAACGTGATCCCCCAGTGCGACTCGTTCGCCGACGACGACTTCACGAAGGAAGAGCTCAAGCTCGTCAACGAGAGCCGCAAGATCCTCGGCCTGCCGAACCTGCGCCTCGTGGCGACCTGCACGCGCGTGCCGGTGTTCATCGGCCACTCGGAGGCCGTGCACCTCGAGCTCGCGCGATCAGCGGACCCGGCCTCGGTGCGTGAGCTGCTCAAGTCGGCGCCCGGCGTCCGGCTCGTCGACGACCCGGCCAACAACGAGTACCCGCTGGCGCGAGACTGCGCCGGCCTCGACGACGTGCTCGTCGGGCGCGTGCGCACCGACCCGTCGGTGCCCGACCGTCACGGCATCGCGCTGTTCGTCGTCGCCGACAACCTGCGCAAGGGCGCGGCGACCAACACCGTGCAGATCCTCGAAGAACTCGCGGCGACCGGGCGCTGGCGCTAGCCAGGCACGATCGCCGCGGGAGCTGCTGGGAGATCAGCGGCCTCGACCGTGGTGGTGTCGGTGGTTGCGGAACCTCTTGGCGCTGTGGTGGTGGTTGCCGTGGCCGGCGTTCGCGGCGGCTTCATCGACCGCGTCGACGCCCTCCTCGACCGATTCGTCCTCGACGTCGAACTCGTCCTCGGGGTCGACGACCGTCGAGTCGTACTGCACGACCGTCTCGCACGACTTCTTCGCGCGATCGACCTCGCCGGCATCGACGCGCGCCGTGTCACGACCCGCACCACACTGGATGGTGTCGCTCGCCCCGTCGCGCACGCGCACCAGGTCGTCGCCCGCGCCGCCGTCGACGTTGTCGATGCCCGTGCCGCCGTTGATCTCGTCGTCGCCGCCGGCGCCGAGGATGTAGTCGTTGCCGGAGCCGCCCGACAGGTAGTCGTTCTCAGCGCCGCCGTAGATGACGTCGTTCCCACCACCCCCGTAGACGAAGTCGAACTCGCCGCCCGACGTGATGATGTCGTCGCTCGCGTCGCCGAAGATGAAGTCGAGGTCGGCGCCGGTCGTGATGACGTCCTCCCCCGAGTTGCCGTGCACGAAGTTGAAGCCGTTGCCCGCGCGGATGACGTCGGCGCCCGGACCACCGAACAGCGTGTCGCTGTCGACGCCGCCCAGGACGTAGTCGTCACCCGATCCGCCCTCGACGGCGTTGAAGCCATCACCTGCGTCGACGTCAAGGTCGACGCGCGTCGGCAGGTCGGAGGCCGCCACGTAGTCATCGCCGCCACCGAGCTTGATGTGGAGGTTGGTGTTGCCGGGCAGCACGCAGTCGGCGCCTGCGCCGAGGTCGAGCGCCAGCTCCGTGCAGCCGCTCGGGAGTGCGCGATCGAACGACTCCACGCCGTAGTCGATGAGCTTGAGCACCCGGCCGTCGGTCGTGGCCTCGATGTCGTGTGCGAGGGTGTCGTCGGCCTTGTACTGCAGGCCATCGCCCGTGTACCTGATCGTCGCAGCGCTGGCGCTCGCGGCCATGCAGAGCACCGCACCGACCGTGGCCAGCACGCCTACCACCGCACTTCGTCCTCGAATACCCGACATGTAGTCCCTCCCCAGGGCGCGGGACGTGCCCGCAGGCCTGCAACGACCCCTCGCCGCGCGACCAGTACCCTGTATCGGCAGCTCGGGCCCAAAGCTCAATTCGGCAATCGCAAGGATTTCGCCGGTCCCGATGTCATGCAGGTGTCTCGTTCGACACAGGATCCGGGGCCGGGTCCGTCGCTCGGTGTCGCACTACTGTCACGAGCCTGTGTGTCCCCCCATGCGCAGGCAAGCAACGTGATCGCGGCGTGTGCGAAGGAGAGGGCCCCGGGTCAGGTCGGCGAGGAGCCGAGCCGGACGACGCTGAGCGAGCCGTGCAGCAGGTCGAGGGTGCTCCCCGTGTCCTGCGCAACCCGTACGCCGACGTAGTCACCCGCGGTGAGGCGCACGGTGGCGCTGACCGCCTGGAGCGCACGCGTCGTGTTGCTCGCGCCGGGGGTACGGGCAATGGCGACGACCGTGCCGGTGCCGGGTGTGCCCGCGACGCCGTTCACGACGAGCTCGACCTCACGGTAGCCTGTGCTGTTCGGGTTCCAGCCCGCTGCAGCGTTCACCTGGTAGAGCCCGGAGGTCGTGATCGTGATGCGCGACGGCGAGGTCGTCAGGTCGAGCAGGCCCGCAGTGGCCCAGGCCGGCGTGACGCCGGTGAAGTCGATGAACGTACCGTCCTGCTCCTCGTCGAGGTAGTTCTGGGCGGAACTGCCGTTCCACGGGTCGTGGGGGATCACCTGGGTCGTCGCACGGTCGAGGCTCGCGCCGACGGCCGGCGCGAGGTCGGCAGCGCCGATCGAACCGTCGGCCACCTTCGCGGTCGTGACCGAGGAGTCAGCGAGCTTCACCGTCGTCGCGGAGCCGTCGACGAGCTTCGCGGTCGTGACCGAGGAGTCGGCGAGCTTGGCGGTCGACACCGAGCCGTCGGCGAGCTTGGCGGTCGTGACCGAGCCGTCGGCGAGGTCGATCGTCGCGATGCCTCCGTCGAGGAGCGCGCTGCTCGTCACGGCGCCACCCGCGAGGTGGGAGGCGCCGACGCTCGCCGCTGCGAGCTTCGAGCCGGTGACCATGCCGTCAATGAGGGTGAATGCCGGTGTCGGGGCGGGAATGGTGCCGGGTGCCAGCTGGGATGCCGTCACGGCGCCCGCGGCGATGTTGGCACTTGTCACCGCGCCGGCACCCAGCGCGGCGGTCGTCACGGAGCCCTTGGCGAGGTTCTTCGACGTGACCGACACGAAGCCGAGGTCGGCGTTCGTGACCGACCCGTTCTTGATCGCCTTGCTGGTGACCGAGTTCGCGGCGAGCTGCTTCGCGGTGATGAGCACCGTCGCGGCGCTGGCCGGCGTGCCCACTGCGATGACGATCGCGACGATCGACAGCCCGCGAGCGGACGTCACGGATGACCACCAGGTGCGGCGGGAGCGGGCGGGGCTGATGGCGGACATGGGATCTCCTCGGGGGACGCTGCGGCGACCATAACTGCCGAAACCTGCCCCGGTCGGCCGATCTCCGAACCGTCGGCCCCGACGTGCCATGCGGATGTCCCGCCGCCGGCCGCCACCCTACGACGAGGGCCGCCCGGATGGGCGGCCCTCGCTTGTCTCGATGGGAAGTCGCGTCGCCTCAGCGCACGACCGCCTCCGTGATCTTCTTGCCGACCGGAGTCATGTGCCGCTCGAACTTGAGCTCCGAGCCACCGATGCCGGCGGCCAGTGCGATCAGCTGCGAGACGTGCAGGGTCGGCATGTCGAACTTCACGCCGGCCTGCTTCTCCGCCTTGCCCTGCCATGCATCGAGCGAGAGGTGGCAGAGGGGGCACGGCGTGACGATCATGTCGGCGCCCCGCTCCTTGGCCTGCGACAGCGGCTGCGTGACCTCGTTGAGGGCGACCTCCTCGCGCGCGAGCACGATCGGGAACCCACAGCACTTGAGCTTGGCCGGGTAGTCGATGGCCTCGCCGCCGCACGCGGCGATGATGCGCTCGAGGCTCTGCGGCGAATCGGGATCCTCGAAGCCCAGGATCTTGCTCGGGCGGAGGATCTGGCAGCCGTAGAACGGGGCGATCTTCATGCCCTTGAGTCGTCCGCCTGCGACCTGCTTGAGCTTCTCGTAGCGGTCGCCGGTCGTGACGAGCCACAGGAAGTGCTCGACGTTGACGGTGCCGTGGTACGACTCCACGCCTGCCATGTTGAGGTGCTTGTTGACGCGCTCGAGCACCGCCGGGTCTTCCTGCAGGCGCAGGTTCGCCTGGCGCAGGTTGAGCGTGCAGACGTTGCAGATCGTCATGATCGTGTCGACGCCCATCTGCTCCGCCTGCACGAGTACGCGTGCGTTCAGGTGCAGGTAGAAGTCGGGCTTCGCCTCGTGGATGTCGCCGGCACCCGTGCAGGTGGCGTGCGGCATCTCGAGCAGCTCGAGGTCGAGCTGGGGCGCGAGTGCGCGGGTCGAGCTGTCGAGCTCCTTGGCGGAGAGGCTCGCCAGGCAGCCGGCGTAGTAGGCAACTTTCCTCATGTCAGTCTCACGCGTCCTTCGTGGCGCCCGGGCGGGAGCCGTGGGTGTCGATCTGCGCCGACTGCTGCGACGCGTAGCTGGTGGGGGTGGGGCCGAGCAGGCCGTGGTCGCGTCCGAGGCCGCCGTCGGCGACGAACTGCTGCACCACGGTGTGGTCACCGTAGTAGTTGGCGAGGTCGACCTTGGTCGGCGCGGCCTTGCCGCCACCGGTGTTGAGGTCGCTACTCACCACTGCGCCGGTGCGCTCGAAGATCTGCTCCGGCGTGAACTGGGTGCGCACGCCCTGCGCGATGTTCGGCGGCAGCGGCACGGGCGGGGTCTCGAGGTCGCCGCCGCGGCGCTCGACCGTCTCCTCGGCTTCGAGGATGCGCCAGAGCTTGCGCACTTCCTCGAGGCCCTTCTGGCGGTGGAGGATGGTGTGCCAGGGCGGCGGCGCCTTGCCGCGCTTGGTCATCTGGATGCCCATCTTGATCCACGGCGGGGTGGCCGCCTCCGCGCCGAGGGTCAGCGGGATGAGCGCGGTCTCGGAGAGGTGGCCGTTGTAGAGCGCCTCCGAGCCCGGGAACGGTCCCTGCCCCTTGGAGGAGTCGATGAACACCTTGGCGTGCTTGGCGCCGCGGTCGCTCGTGATGCCGTGGTCGAACATGGCCGCGCCGAGCTTGGCGATCGCATCGCGCGGATCGACGCCCTTCGGGCAGCGCTCGTTGCAGAAGTAGCAGCGCGTGCAATCCCAGACGCCGTGCTTGCCGTTGTACTGCTCGAGGCGGTCACGCGTCTTGCCGTCGCGCACGTCACCGACGAAGCGGTACCCCTTCGCGAGCGCCGCCGGCCCGAGGAAGGCCGGATCAGCTTCCATCGAGTTGCACTCCGAGACGCAGCACCCGCACATGATGCACATGGTCTCCTTGGTGATCTTCTGCTGCTCCTCGGGGCTGACGAGGTGCTCGCGGCCGTCGGCCGGCGTCTCGGGCAGGTCGCCGCGGCTCAGCCACGGCGTCATCGCGCGCACCTTGCCCCAGAAGTCGCCCATGTCGGTCACGAGGTCGCGAACGACCTTCATGTTGCCCATCGGCGCGATGACCGGCACGCTGCCCTTGGCGGCGAGCGCCTTCATCGGCGTCTTGCAGGCAAGCACCGCGCGGCCGTCCATGCGCATGCCGCACGAGCCGCAGATCGCCATGCGGCAGCTCTTGCGGTAGGCGAGCGTGCCGTCCTGGTGGTGCTTGATCGAGTCGAGCACGTCGAGGAGGGTCGCCTCCTCGAACGTATCGACCTCGTAGTCGACGAGTTCGCGGCCGAACGTGCCGTCGGCCTGCGGCGTCTGTCGCCAGATCTTGAGCTTCACGAGCATGAGTAGCAGTCCCCTGGGTCTGTCAGTACGTGCGGATCGCGGGCTGGTAATCCGTGATCGTCACGGGATGCGTGCCGACCTGGATCGTCGGGTCATCCGCGGTGCGGGTGGCGAGCGAGTGCACGAGCCACTTCTCGTCATTGCGCTCCGGGAAGTCGAGTCGCGTGTGTCCTCCGCGGCTCTCGTTGCGTTCGAGGCCGCACTGGGTGAGCACGTCGCCCATCTCCAGCATGGCGCCGACCTCGAGCGCGTACGTGATGTCGTTGTTGAAGCTCGTGCCCTTGTCGTGCAGCAGCACGCCGGCGTCGAACGTCGCGCGGATCTCCGCGATGCGGGTCTTGGCGACGGCCATGCCCTCACCGGTACGGAAGACGCCGCAGTTCTCGTACATCGTGTCGGCGAGTGCGACGCGGAGTTCGTCGGCGCGCGGGCCGGTGGCCGACAGCATGCCGTCGACCTTCGCCTGCGTGCGGGCCATCGACGCCGCTGCGGCACCCGCGTCGGGCTTGGTGCGGCCCTTCACGGTAGCGGCGGCGTGGTCGCCGGAGCGACGCCCGAAGACCACGGCCTCGAGCAGCGAGTTGCCGCCGAGGCGGTTCGCGCCGTGCACCGAGACGCAGGCCGCCTCGCCCGAGGCCCAGAGGCCGGGGATCGGGGTCTGTCCGTTCGAATCCGTGTGCACGCCGCCCATCTGGTAGTGGGCGCCCGGGCGGACCGGGATCGGCTCGTCGATCGCGTCGACGCCGGCGTAGTCGAGCGCGAGCTCGCGACTACCCGGGAGCGCGCGGTTGATGCGGTCGGCACCGAGGTGCGTCAGGTCGAGCAGCACGCAGCCGTCGACCCCGCGTCCCTCCATGATCTCCGTCCACTCGGCGCGCGAGACGACGTCGCGTGACGCCAGCTCCATCGCGTTGGGGGCGTACTTCTCCATGAAGCGCTCGCCGAGCGAGTTGCGCAGCACGCCGCCCTCGCCGCGGCAGCCCTCGGTGATGAGCACCCCGTTCGCCTTGAGCGTCGTGGGGTGGAACTGCATGAACTCCATGTCCTTGAGCGGCGCGCCGATGCGGAACGCCATGGCCATGCCGTCGCCGGTGCAGGCCCAGGCGTTCGTCGTGCCGTGGTACATGCGCCCCATGCCGCCGGTCGCGATGATCGTCGCGTTGCCGAGTACGGTCTTGAGGCCGCCGTTGACGATGTCCCAGCTCGTGACGCCGATGACCTCACCGTTGACGTCGGTCGCGAGGTCGATGCCGTAGAACTCCTCGTAGACCGTGACGCCGTGCTTGAGCAGCTGCTCGTACATGACGTGCAGCAGCACGTGGCCGGTGATGTCGGCAGCGAACGCGGTGCGCGGGCGGCCTGCGGCACCGAAGGGGCGCTGGGCGATGCGGCCGTTGGGCAGGCGCGAGAAGAAGCAGCCCATGTTCTCGAGCTCGAGGATGTCGCCGACGGCGTCTTCGCACATGATGCGCGCGGCGTCCTGGTCGGCGAGGTAGTCGGAGCCCTTCACCGTGTCGTACGTGTGGCCCTCGGTCGAGTCGTCGGAGACGTTGCCGAGTGCGACGTTGATGCCGCCCTCCGCCGCGCCGGAGTGCGAACGCACGGGGTGGAGCTTGGTGACGACGGCGACGTCGACGCCGCCACGGGCTGCTTCGACTGCGGCGCGCATGCCGGCAAGGCCGGCGCCGACGATCACGACGTCATGGGTTCCGATCACGGTCACGCTGTGCATCCTTGTCGCATGTGAGCTCGATGTGCGAACTGGAATCCCGCGCGCGTACACGCGGGGAAGTCCGCCGTCGCGAACCTAGCAGCTCGCCGATGTGTAAAGCCGCCCTGACACGCGCGCAAGAACGGGGCGGCTACCGGTCGCTCGGGCGTTCGGTGACCTTCGGCCGTTCGCCGAGGTAGAGCCAACGCGCCGCATCGGCGCCGTGCACCTCGTAGTGGTGCGGGGGGTACGTGTAGTGCCCGCTCGAGATCCAGCGGCCGATGGCGGAGAACTCGCTCTTGAGCACGTCGATGCCGAGCCGGTCGAAGAGGTTCGCGACGATGTCGTCGGTGTGGCGGAACTCCACGATGCCGGTCGCGGAGACGGCGTTCGGTGCGCCCGTCGCGCGCATCATGCGGGCGCCGCGGTGCGCGCTGCCGATGACCTCCGACGGCACCTCCTTGACGAAGTCGGGCTTGGCGAACAGCGCCACGCGGGTCACGACCGCGGCCAGGTCGGGGTGCTTGCGCAGCACGTCGGCGATGTACCACGCGCCGAGGCTCTCGCCCGTGACGTAGATCGGCCGATCGCCGGCGTACTTCTTGAGCCGCGTCAGCACCTGGAAGAGCACGCAGTCCTCATCCTTGCGCCCCATGCCAAGGAACCGCTTCGCGATGTCGATCGGCATGTTCGGGTACGGGAGCGACGCGAACGACAGGCTGTGGCCACCGGCCAGCTTGATCATCTCGCGCGACGTGGCGAGCATCGAGGTCTGGTAGCCACCGCCGGCCGTGCCCGGCATGCAGATCACGATCGGCCCCGTGCCCTTGAGCAGCTCCGCACAGATGCGATCGGCGATCTCGTAGACCGGCATGTCGGGAATGCCGCGGTCCTGGTCGAGCGGCCGCGTCATCAGGTCGGGGTCGAGCAGGATGTTGGGTCGCCCGGGCGCCGGGTACTTGATGTGCTCACCCTTGAGGCGACGGCGCGGATCCGAGGTCGCAGGCATGGGGATGCTGGTGTCGATCGTCGGCATGTCGGACCCCCCTCCCGTGGCTTCCGAAACATCGTGAAGCGGCCGTGAAGAACCGCTCTGGCCAAGGATCGTACCCTGTCCAAAAGAAACAGAACGCGTTGACTGGCGCGTCGATTTTTCGTTGACGCGGGAGTCGATTTCCGGTTGACGCGGGAGTCGATTTCCGGGCCGCTCGGCCACACTCGTTCGGAGTGGCTGTG
>JAOPYW010000265.1 GCA_025964405.1 Thermoleophilia bacterium
GTGTTCTCGGTGTCGATGACCAGCGATGCCGACGAGCACCCCAAGGCCCTCGAGCAGCTCGGCAACGGCACGGGCGGCATGGTACGCACCGTCGCCGACGACGGCGACCTCGGCCAGCTCTTCTCCGAGCTCGGTCGCCGCATCCTCCAGCCGTACTGGATCGAGTACCGCTCCAACGCGACCAACCGCAGCAGCGTCGACTTCGGCGTCGCAGCGGGCAGCGGCGGCATCGACGCGACCCGCACCTTCCGCGCGGCGATCCAGGCGCGGGGCGACGGCACGCCCGGCAACCCCTACGTCGCTCCCCGGGCCTCGAAGCCGGCCTCCCCCGTCGTCGAGCTCCCCGACGGCTCGTTCGGCCTGCTCATCGTGGCGCTGCCCTTCGGATTGACGATCTTCTTCCTCACGTGGATGTTCCTCCGCAAGCGCAGCACCCCCGACGTGCTCGCACGTGTCGCCCGCTACACGGCCCAGGCGACGAGCGACTCGATCGCCCGACGTGACGAGGACCGCGGCACGCTCCTGCGCCGACTGGCCGCGCCCTTCCTCGGCATCAGCGAGTCGTTCATGGGTCGCAGCGCGTTCTTCGGCAAGATCACCTTCCGCGCGGAGCAGGCGGCGATCGCGATCAAGCCGAGCGAACTGTTCATCGCGATGATCGCCATGGGCTTCGTCGGGGGCCTGTTCGGCCTGGCGTTCGGCTTCGGTGTCCTGGGAGCCGTGGGCGGGCTCGTGGTGTTCGGCTCGATCCCGAACCTCTGGCTCAAGCGCAAGGCCAAGAAGCGACGCAAGGCGTTCGAGGACCAGCTCCCCGACGTGCTGCAGTCGATCTCCTCGTCGCTCAACGCCGGGCACTCGTTCAACCAGGCGCTCAACGCCATGATCAAGGATTCACCGGCGCCGACCTGCGACGAGTTCCAGCGCGTGATGACCGAGGCGCGACTCGGCATGCCGACCGAGGATGCGCTCCAGCACATGGCCGACCGCATGGGCAGCGCCGACTTCGACTTCGCCGTGACCACCGTCAACATCCAGCGCACGGTCGGCGGGTCACTGGCTGACATCCTCGAGATGGTGGGCGACACGGTGCGCAACCGCCAGCAGTTCCGCAAGAAGGTCAAGGCGCTGACGTCGATGGGCCAGATGAGCGCGTACGTGCTGCTCGCGATGCCGATCTTCATCGGGCTGGTCCTCGGCTTCATGAGCCCGACCTACATGAAGCCACTGCTGTTCACCACCATCGGTCACATGATGCTGGCCGCCGGGGCCTTCTCCATGATCCTCGGCTACGTGACCTGCATGAAGATCGTCAACGTGAAGGTGTGACCCCATGATCCTGCTCATCCTCGGTCTCCTCGCAGTCTCCGGCGGCGTCTTCCTCGCCCTCGAGAACGCGTCCCTCTCGCGCCGCCAGGTGCAGACCAACCTCCGGCGCGCCGCGGCGTATGCGACGGTGGAGTCAGAGAACCGTGAACTCCAGAAGGGCATCCGCGAGCGACTCCTGACACCGCTGTTCCAGCGATTCAGCACGCTCGCGGCCCGCATGAGCCCGGCCGGCAAGCGCATGGAGCTCGGGCGGAAGATCCGCGCCGCGGGCAGCAACGTGAAGCCCCAGACGCTCATGGCGTTCAAGGGCGCCTTCGTCTGTGCGGCAGCGGTCGTCATCGTGCTCGGTGCCGGCGCCGGGAGCTTCCCGCTGATCATGATCGGCCTCGTGCTCTTCATCGTCGGTTTCATGGGCGCCGACTTCTGGCTCAACGGCAAGGTCTCGCGACGTCGCGACGCAATGGAGCGGATGCTGCCCGACACGCTCGACCTGTTGACGGTGAGTGTCGAGGCCGGCCTCGGGTTCGACGCTGCGGTGATGAAGGTGTGCGAGAAGATGAAGGGACCGCTCATCGAGGAGTTCGACGTCATGGCGCGCGAGATCCGGGTCGGCGAGACCCGTCGACAGGCCCTGCGCAACATGGGCGAGCGCGTGGAGAGCAACGACATCAAGTCGTTCGCGCGGTCGATCATCCAGGCCGACGAGATGGGCACCTCCCTCGGCCGAACGCTCAAGGTGCAGGCGCAGGACATGCGCGTGCACCGTCAGCTGAGCGCGGAGGAGAAGGCGATGAAAGCTCCGGTGAAGATGCTCTTCCCGACCGTGATGTTCATTTTCCCGGCGATGTTCCTCGTCATCCTCGGCCCCGCCATGCTCAACATCCTCGAGGCATTCAAGAACACCTGAGCGCGGGGTTCCGATCGCCGCGGGGCGCCTGATATGCTCGCCATCTCTCTGGCGCCGTGTCCGAGTGGTTAGGTAAGGGCCTGCAAAGCCCTGCACACCGGTTCGAATCCGGTCGGCGCCTTCGGTGCGAGCCTCAGTCGAGCTCGTGCAGGGTCGAGATCGCGAGTTCGAGGAAGCGCTCCACCACGGCCTGCTCCTCCCGCGGCAAGCTGGCTGCCGCAGCCGCGATCGCCTCGTGCGACCGGTCGAAGTCGAATCGGGCCTTCGCGCCCTTCTTCGTCAGTGTCACCAGCACGCGCCGCCGGTCGTCACGCATGCGCTCGCGCTGCACGAAGTCAGCCTCCTCGAGGCGATCGAGCAGTGTGCTCATGCCGGCAGTGGTCAGGCCCGACGCCTCACTCAGCTTGGTCGGGCTCATCGGGCCCTCGACCGCGAGGAACATGACGACGAGCTGCTCGTTCGCGGTCAGCGCGTAACGCCGCCGCCACTCGGCGTCGAGTCGCTCGTAGGCGAGCAGCAGGGCACGGAACACGTCGTCGATTCGCTTCACGGCGCAATTCTACCGGTCGTATGCGCCGTGGCCGGCGTCGCGACCGAGCTCGATCGTCCAGAACGTCGCGTGGCGTTCGAGCACGCGCTCGGCAAGCGGATCGACGTGGTCGGGAAGCACGAGGAATCGATTCGCACCCGAGCGCACGCCTGCGTAGTCGCCCTCGCCCAGGGTGATCATCGCTTCGCACGACTCGAGCGAGCACTCGCACATGAAGAGGTAGGAATTCCCCGTGCTGCCGAGGAATTCATCGACCCGGCGCTTGATGAGTTGGTTCATGTCACGGAAGCGCGCCTGGTCGACGGCACCGCGGTGATGTGTCAGCTCATCCATGGGAGTGCTCCTGCGCGGGTCGTCGCACATGCCCGGCGGGGCGACCGTCACTGCGGCCCTGCCGAGATCGAAGACACGTTACCACAATGGAATTGCAGCTAAAATCTAGTCGCTCGTAAACTGAAATCAGAGGTTCGTCACCCTGTCGCATCGGCCCCTGCGACATCGCGCACCCGTCTCGGCACACACATCAGTTCTTTACGGAATCCTCGGTGGCGCAAGTGGCGCGACGACCCGATCACTGTGGGCATGGGGAACCTCCGTCATCGATCATCTCGCCGCGTCAGCTACGCCGCCTGCGTGTCAGTCGCCGCCGTCCTGCTCGCCGCGACGAGCGGTGCACTCGCGGCCAAGCAGAAGCCTCGTGCCTACAGCGGGGCCCTGCTCGCGCCGAGCACGCTGACGGGCGTCGACATCAAGAACCGCACGCTGACATCCTCCGACCTGTCATTCGGGCGCATCGGCGCGATCGGCGCCGAGGGGCCGCGCGGTCCGGTCGGTGAGGTCGGCGAGCCGGGCCCCGACGGCTACAAGGGCGACCAGGGCGAGCAGGGCGCCGACGCCGCGCGCCAGTTCAGCTACAGCTACCGTGACACCGCAGGCCGCTTCTCGATGACCGTGAACCCCAACTTCGCGCCGTCCCAGTCGTGGTGGCTCCGCAACTCGATCAGCAGCTACACCTCGCCGAACTTCCTCACCAGCTCCGGCCTGACCATGACCGACCTCGGCCAGGCGCAGGACAGCGGCGGCGTGCTCAACCTGAGCCGCACGAGTGACGTCACCGTCAACGCGACGATCACCCTGCTGCATCGCGGCGACCCGCGCTGCGCCGATGGATCCGCCGCGCGGCAGATGGATGATCCGTCGGCGGCCTGCGGCGGCTACAGCGGCCCGGCCCTGACACCGTCGGAGGCCGATGACGTCAACACGATGTCACGCGCGGAGTGCTGGGCCGTCTACGCCGACGCCAATGGCTCCTCCGCCCTCCGCATCGGTGTCTCGGTCTACGTCACCGGATCCTGGACCGACCAGCTCGTCAACGTGCCGATCACGGCCGGCACCACGCTGCCCCCAGGCAGCTACACCTTCCGCACGATCTGCCGTCTCGCCGATCGCACGTCGAACGCGCAGCTCGACGACTGGGAATTCGTTCACGCCAACATGTCCGTCCTCGCGGCGGCCGATTCGCTGGGGAGCTGACCCGTGCGCCACGTACTGACACCCGCCAACCTGATCGCGACGCTAGCACTGCTGCTGTCGCTCACGGGCACCTCCTACGCCGCGGTGAAGATCACCGGCGCGCAGATCACCAACGAGTCGATCACCGGCGCGAAGATCAAGAACAACTCGATCGCCATCTCCGACCTCGCCGGCACCACGGTGGCGAGCCTGCGCGGCTTCACCGGCACCGCCGGCGATCGCGGCTTCCAGGGACCGAGCGGACCCCGCGGCGCCACCGGACCCAAGGGCGACGCGGGCAACGTGGGTGCCCCCGCGCGCCTCGTGTCGAGCTACGCGCAGGAGAAGCCCGGCTTCGATGCGAACTCGCTGCAGGAGGGCTACGATCGCTACGTCAGTCCGAACGGCACCACGCCGAACGCCTCGTCGCAGCCGTGGTACGCCTACAACAACCAGTCGGGTGACGACGGCATCGACATGATGCCGGCCGACGCGATCGACGGACGCTACACCCAGCCGACGCTCAACGGCGCCCTGCTCGACGGGGTGGGCCAGACCAACCTGTTGTCACTCACCGATGGTCAGGCGAATGGCGGCCAGCTCAACGTCAAGTTCAACTCGTTCATCACGGGCAACGCGTCGATCACGTTGCTCCATCGGGGCACGACGCACACGCGTGCCGAATGTCGGTTGTTCGTGTCGGAGAACTCGACCCTCACCGCGATCGGCTCCGCCGTCTGGGTGTCGGCGAACCAGGACTACCAGGTCGTCACCGTGGGCCTCGTCGGCACGGCGCCGTTCTCGGCCTCCGACTACTCCCCCGCCCAGTACAACGTGATCGTGCGCTGCCGCGACGGCGACAAGACCCCGAGCGACGAGTGGGAGTACGTGCGCGGCAACCTCACCGCGTTCGCCGCCCTCCGCTGACCCGGCGCGACTGTACGGCCGCCGATCGGGTACATCCTCGGCATGTCCGAATCCCAGCCGACGTGCCGTGCCATCACGCGTGACGAGACCGTGCCGCTGCGGCATGCGGTGCTCCGTCCGAACGCTCCGGTCGACGACGTCTACTTCCCGAGCGACGAGGTCGACGGCACGTTCCACGCCGGGGCGTTCCTCGATGGGGAGCTGGTCGCGGTCGGCACCATCAGTCCGGAGCCCCGGGGCGCCGACGCTCCCGGGGGCGCGGCACCCACGCTCGAGGACGACCAGGGCTGCGCATGGCGCGTACGGGGCATGGCCACCGCCGACTGGGCGCGCAGTCGCGGGGCCGGGGCGTGCGTGCTGGAGCTCTGCACCGAGCAGGCCCGCGCATCGGGAGCGCGCATCGCATGGTGCAACGCACGCATCGGCGCGGTGCGGTTCTACGAGCGCGAGGGCTGGTCACGGGTCAGCGAGGAGTTCGACCTCACCGGTATCGGACCCCACTTCGTGATGGAGCGACGGCTCGTCGACTGACGCGGGCTCCGCCCGGGGATGTCAGCCGTTCGACGGATCCAGGTCGAACGAGACGTCGTAGAGCGGGGTCGCCACTGCGTCGAGCGCGCCGGTGATGCGGTCGGCGATGTCCCACGCGGCTCCGGTGACGTGGTCTGCAGCGCTCGCGGCGAGCAGCTCCCCCACACCCTGCGCCGCCGAGGCGAGGTCAGCTCGTCGCGGTTCGAACTCCGGTGCGACGCGGAGCGCGCCGGTGACGGCGTCGAGCAGCGCCGCGCGCGTGGCCTCAGCCGAGACCTGCGCCAGGTACGGACGCACGAGGTCGGCGGGCGCGATCGCGCGGCCGGCCGCTGCGGCAGCGGCTGCACCCCGCTCGACGATGTCGTGGAGGCTGTTCGGCAGGAAGACCAGGTTCAGGGCTGCGCGAAAGCGGTCGGCGGGGCCCTGGGAGGCGGGCGCGGCAGGCGTCGCGGTAGTGATGCTGCTCAGCTGCATGGTGCTCCTTCGCGTGGGCGTGCGCGGCGGATACTTCCACATCGAACGACGACGGCGGCGCGATGGCCCGGGGGCCGCCGCGTCGCCTCGTGTCGTTCGGCCAGGTGCAGGTGACGTCAGGTGCGTCGGTGTGAGAAATCCTTCGCGTGGTCGACCGCGTGTTCCGCGCGCTGCTGCGCGCGGTCGGTCCAGCGCCGCGTGTGCTGCTGCACGTCGGCCGAAGGCGGGTCGCCCCGGCCCTGCGCGCGCCGACCGTCCTCGACGGTGCGCGCACTCGCCGCCTCCCTGGCGCGGCCCATGAGCTGTTCGAGCTTCGGATCCATCGTGTCGCTCCCATCGTTGGGGTCCACGTACGAACTCCCCCGAGCAGGTCGCAGCAAACGGGCGAACTGCGTCAGCCTCGTGCTCGGTCAGTCGAGCGCGCCTTCGGGCGCGTCGTCGCTGCCTGCATCGTCCACGGGCTCCGGCGTGACGTGGGGGACGTCGACGAGGTCCGGCACCGGTTCGAGCTCCGGTCGCGGCGTGCGCACGCGTTCGATGTCGACGTGCGCTCCCATGATGATGGTGCGATCGCGCGGCAGCCCGAAGTATTCAACCGGATCGGCCGTGACGCGTGCGGTCAGCAGGAACAGCACGCGGCGCCAGCGCGCGATGCCCGGCATGTCGCCCCGGCGTAGCTCGATCGTCGAGAGGAAGTAGGTGAGGTCGTCGAGTTCGACCGGCGCCTCGAGGTCGGCGGCGGCGATCTGCTCGAGCACCTCGGGCACGTCGCTCGCGTCCATGTAACCGAAGCGTGCCGCGACGTGGCTGATGCCGTCGTCGGTGTAGCCGAGGTCGTCGATCGACAGTCGCTCGTCGAGCGGCACGTGTGCGACGTCGGCGGCCTCGATCGAGAGGATGACGACGTGTTCGTGGAGCACGTGCAGGTGCTCGATGCACGCGCGCATCGCGAGCGGAGTGGTGACCGCATTGCGGTTGAGGAAGATGGCGGTGCCGGGGGCACGTGCGATCGGCGTTTCGAGCGTATGGATGTCGTCGATGAAGTCCCGGAGGGAACCCTCGTAGGCCTCGCGCTGGCGGGTGACGATGTCGCGGCCGCGGTTCCAGGTCGTGAAGATCGTGAAGACGACGACCGCGATCGAGAGCGTGAGCCAGGCGCCGCTCGGGATCTTGGTGATGTTCGCGGCGAGGAAGAGCAGGTCGACGGCGAGGAGCACCGCTCCCCCACCCAGCACGGCCCAGCGGGGTGCGCCCCAGCGCCGTCGCGCCACGTAGAGGATGAGCGCCGTCGTGATCGAGATGGTCCCCGTCACCGCCATGCCGTAGGCGAAGGCGAGGTCGACCGACGAGCGGAAGGTGAACACGAGGATGAGTACGCCCACCAGGATGAGCCAGTTGATGCCCGGCACGTAGATCTGGCCGGAGCTCTCGGCCGACGTGTACTTCACGCGCAGGCGCGGGAGGTAGCCCTTCTGCGCGGCCTGGTGCGCGAGCGAGAACGCACCGGTGATGACGGCCTGGGAAGCGATCACCGTGGCGAAGGTCGCGAGGATCACCATCGGCAGCACGCCCCAGTCGGGCACGAGGTGGAAGAACGGGCTCGCGATCGTGCCCTTCGGGTCGTCGAGGATGAGCGCGCCCTGGCCGAGGTAGTTGAGCACGCAGGCGGGCAGCACGAGCGAAAGCCATGCGCGGATGATCGGGATGCGACCGAAGTGGGCGAGGTCGGCGTAGAGCGCCTCGGCGCCGGTGATCGAGAGCACCACCGCTGACAGCGCGAAGAAGGCGATGTGGAACTCGCTGAACAGGAAGTCGAGCGCGTAGCTCGGCGAGAGCGCCCGGAGGATCGCGGGGTGCTTCGTGATGCCGTGCACCCCGAGCACCGCGAGCGAGCTGAACCACAGCACCATGATCGGGCCGAAGGCGCGCCCCACGACCGCCGTGCCGAACCGCTGGATGGCGAACAGCGCCACGATGATGGCTGCAGTGATCGGCACGATGAGGTGTTCGAGCGACGGCTCGACGACCTTGAGCCCCTCGACCGCCGAGAGCACCGAGATCGCCGGCGTGATGACGCTGTCGCCGAAGAACAATGCGACCCCGAAGATGCCGAGCATCGCAAGGACCGACTTGGTGCGGAACGAGCCGCGCGTGGCCGCGTCGCGGACGAGGGTGATGAGGGCGATGCCGCCGCCCTCCCCCTTGTTGTCGGCGCGCAGCACGATCAACACGTAGGTGACGGTGACGACGAGCATGATCGACCAGAAGATGAGCGAGATCACGCCGTAGACGTGGTCGATCGACGGCGTCACGACGTGCTTGTCTTCGGGATTGAACGCGGTCTGCAGCGTGTAGAGCGGGCTCGTGCCGATGTCGCCGAACACCACGCCCAGGGCCCCGATGTAGAGGGCGCGGGCGGAGAGCTTGCGGGCGGCGTCGTGACTCATGCGGGCAAGCATGCCCTGTCGGCGCACGAACGTCACGAACAATCGTGCCGGTCGCTACCATCGCCCCATGACCGAACCCGTGCACCTCGCCTCGCCCCTGCAGCTCCGCGGAGCCCGTCTCCGCAACCGCATCGCGATCTCCCCGATGTGCCAGTACTCCGCCGGCACCGACGGCCTGGCCACCGACTGGCACCTCGTGCACCTGGGCGCACGCGCCGCCGGCGGCGCCGGCCTGGTCATCGCCGAGGCCACGGCGGTCACGCCGGAGGGACGCATCTCGCCGGCCGACCTCGGCATCTGGAGCGACGCGCACGTGGCGCCCCTCGCCCGCATCGTCGACTACCTCCACTCGCAGGGCGCGGCGGCCGGCATCCAGCTCGCACATGCGGGACGCAAGGCCGCGACGAACACGCCGTGGGACGGCGGCGGCGCACTTGCCGACGGCGCGGGCGGTTGGCCGGCCGTCGGGCCCTCGGCGCTGGCGTACGACGACGTGCACCAGCGGCCGCACGAGCTGACCGTCGCGGAGATCGAGCAGTTGGTGGAGCAGTTCGCGCAGGCGGCGCGTCGCGCCGTGACGGCCGGGTTCGACGTGCTCGAGGTACATGGAGCGCACGGGTACCTCCTCAACTCGTTCCTCTCGCCACTCTCCAACCACCGCACCGACGCATACGGCGGTTCCATCGAGGGCCGCAGCCGGGTGGTGCTCGACATCGTGCGAGCCATCCGCGCGGCGGTGCCCGAGGACGTCGCACTGTTCCTGCGCGTGTCGGCGGTCGACTGGGTGCCCGGAGGCTGGACGATCGACGACACCGTGCACCTCGCGCGCGCCGCACGCGACGCGGGGGTCGACCTCGTCGACTGCAGCTCGGGCGGGGTGAGCCCCGACCAGCAGATCGACGTCGCCCCCGGGTACCAGGTGCCGTTCGCCCGCGCCGTGCAGGAGGCTGGTGTGCCGGCCGGCGCGGTGGGCCTCATCGAGCAGGCCGAACAGGCCGACGCCATCGTGCGCACGGGCGCGGCGGAGCTCGTGCTCGTCGCACGCGCATCGCTGCGCGATCCCAACTGGGCCACCAACGCGCTCATCGAACTCGGGCATGCCGCGCCGGTGCCGCGCCAGTACGGCCGCGGCTATTCCCGCTCCGTCGTGGCTGCCGGCCCGCGCTAGGCCCCGGGGCGCGGCTACT
>JAOPYW010000282.1 GCA_025964405.1 Thermoleophilia bacterium
TAGCAACCGCCGTAACAACCTTGGCGATGCCCCGGACCTGAGTGGTCAGGTTCGACGCCATGAAGTTCACGTTGTCGGTCAGGTCCTTCCACGTGCCGGAGACCCCGCGCACGTCGGCCTGGCCGCCGAGGCGGCCTTCCGTACCCACCTCGCGCGCGACGCGTGTGACCTCGTCGGTGAACGACGAGAGCTGGTCGACCATCTCGTTCACGGTCGTACCGATACGCAGGTATTCGCCCTTCACGGGCTGGCCCTCGATGGTGAGCGCCATCTTGCGGGTGAGGTCGCCCTTGGCGACGGCGTCGAGCACGCGCGCGACCTCGGTGGTCGGGCGCATGAGGTCGTCGACGAGCCCGTTGACCGCCTCGACGCTCGACTGCCAGCCGCCCCCGGCGCCCGACAGCGCCGCGCGCTCGTTGATGCGACCCTCCTGCCCGACGGCGCGACCGACGCGTTCGAGCTCGTTCTGCATGCGCTCGTTCATCGCGACCAGGTCGTTGACGCGCATGCCCAGCTCGACCATCACCGGGTCTGAGGCCACCGGCACGCGCGCCGCGAAGTCGCCCGAGCGCGCGCGGTTGAGCACCTGCACCACCTCGTCGAGGTCGACGCGACGAACGGGCACGCGGCGCGTGGCCTCGGAGCGACCGACGCGCCAGCGGCGGTTCGAGCCGCCGCCGTCACCGTTGCCGCCGCTGCCGTTGGACCCGCCAACATCGGTTCCCGAGGCGGCCTCCATGAGGAGCGTGGAATCACCGTGGTGCTTCGAAAGCTCGCTGCCGCCGCCGTTACCCGAACCGTTGCTCATGCGTTCACGTGCCCCATAGCCGTTGTTGACCCCCGCGCGCCCGCCTCACGGACGCCCGCGAGATTCTGCCTGCCATACGGCGTACGAGCGAATCCATGGCGCGTCGTGCGCCCCAGAAGTTGAGTCATCCTGCTCCCGACCGGCGGCACCACCCGTTGCAGACTGCAACCTATTCCAGGCAGGACGGGATATACCGACAGGGGAGCTGACTGCCGGGGGGCGACGTGGGAATTCCGATCACAGGTGCATCGAGCGCGGCGACACAGCTGGCGCGTGGCGTCGCAGGTGAGGCGCGCGCGACGCCGGACTCGCTTCGGAGCGTGCTGTTCTACACCACCGGCCAATCGCTGGGTGGCGCAAACGGCGACGAGCAGATCATCCTGCAGGCGCTCCGCAATGACGGGCTCGCGGCGCGCGTGGTCGACCTCGCCGACGTGCGGCAGGCCACCGACGGTTCGCTGCTCCTGCGCGACACCCGCACGGGCACCTTCGCCCCGTGGGAGGATCCGCACTCGGCACTCATGTACCACGGAGCCATCGCTCCCCCGAACTCGATGCAGCTGCTGCGAGCGATGCAGGAGCGCGGCACCGTGATGGTGAACGGTCCCGACGCCTGGCCGGTGTTCACCGACAAGGCGCTGTTCGCCGACTACATGACCGAACGCGGCGTGCGCGTGATTCCCACCGAGGTCACGTCGACGCGCGCCCAGATGCACGCGGCGCTCGAGGCGAACGGCGGCGAGGCGATCTTCAAGAAGCCGATCTCGACGGAGGGCGACGACATCTTCGTCGTGCGTGACGCCGCCGAACTCGATCGTGTGGCCGACCGGCTGCCGGAGCTCGGCGGACGCCTCATCGCGCAGCCGCTCGTCGACAGCCGCATCGGAACGCTCGAGCCGGGGGTCGCGGCGCAGGTGCTCCCCGAGGAGATCGGCCGGCGCCACGAGTTCCGCATCAACACCGCGCGCATGCCCGGGGGCGAGATCTCGATCGACGCCTCCTACATGCGCATCGCCCCCGACGACGTTCAGGTCGTCAACAACGTCGCGCAGGGCGCGCGCGCGATCAAGGTCGACTTCGCAGAACTGCACCCGGCCGACCAGCACACGATGCTCGAGGCGGCGCGCAGGTCACCCGCCACCGGCGACCTCGTCGGGTGGGACCTGATCGGCCAGCCCGGTCGACGCATGGTCATCGAGGGCAACTCGGGCTCGGGGCTCCCCAGTGGCGCGGAGGGGCTCGATCCGCACGAGATGGTGAAGTCGTACGCCACCATCCTGCACGACGCCGCGCGCCGGAGCCCGCTGGCCGCCGGCTGACGCCAGCGCCCTAGCCTGCAGTCGCACCGGTCGCGGCGGTCGCATCGGCGAGCCACCCGATGAGCGCGTCGAAGCCCCGCTCCCGCACGATCGCCCGCTGGTGGTCGGCGCCGTTCGAGGTGGCGAGGTGCGCCGCACGCTGCAGCTCGTCGATGCACCCCAGCTCGGCGGCCGAGGGGGCGATGCCGCGCAGCAGGCGCTGCAGGCACTCGAAGGTCGTGATCGGTTCGCCCGTGTCGAGATCGATCTGGTACCCGACGACGCCCAGGCGCTGCGCCAGCCAGGCGTTCTCCCGGATGCGCCAGCTGTCGTGCACGGGAAGGGAGCCGTCGCGGTCCCACGCCGTCGCGAGGTCATGCACGAGCGCCTGCACCACTGCCGTGAGCGCCACGGCGTCGCCGACACGGGTCTGGGCGTCGGGTACGCGCACCTCGATCGTGCCGTGGCGGATGCTGAGGCGCAGGTCCCACCAGAAGTGGGTCCAGTCGTCGAACGCGCCGCCGCGCCGCCCCCACCGCTCGAAGTCGATGAGCGCCCGCCAGTCAGGCAGTTCGGGCGGCACCCCGGAGCGCGGATACGACTCGTTGAGCTTGGCGCGGATCGACGACATGCCGGTGTCACGGCCGTGGAGGAAGGGTGAATTCGCGCCGAGCGCCGTGAGCAGGGGAAGGTAGGAGCGCAGCGCGTTGTAGACGGCGAGGGCGCGGTCGGCGCCGGGTACCGCCACGTGCACGTGCATGCCGCACGGCACGCTGTGCGTGGCGACCCATGCATACTGCGCCGCGATCGCGTGGTAGCGGCCCTGGTCGGTGATGTCACACACCTCGCCGATCGTAGGGTGCGTTCCGGCCGCGACCAGTCGATTCGTCGACCCCAGTTCGGCTACGAGGAGGGCGCGCGCATCGAGCAGCTCCCGCCTGACATCGGCGACGGTCTCGCACACCGGCGAGATGACCTCGACCTGACAGGCGTGCAGCTCGCGTGAGAAGCGCGGATCACCGTCGAGCTGCGGCAGCAGCGTGTCGGCGATGGGCGCCGGTTCGCCGGTGCGAGCGTCGACGATGATCAGCTCCTCCTCGACGCCGACGGTGAACTGCGAGGCCTCGTCGAACCTGCTTCGCCAGGCATCGACAGTGGCATCGACGTCGGCATCGATCGCGGCCACCTCAGGAACTCCTGGGGCCGCTGGACGGGAGTGGGCAGAGGGCGATCGAGTGGTCATGGAGCCGATCGTACCCGCCCGGATCGGTGCTCTCACGAGCGAACCTTCACCTTCTCGCTGAAAGCTAGCATTTCTAGCCATGATGACGACGCGCTGGGGGCTGTCGCGGATATGAATGCGGTTCACCCCCACTACGACCACCAGGAGGACCTCGTGTTCCACCACGTTCCCGAACTCGCGTACACCGTGCGCGTCGACAAGCCCAACCCGATGTTCGCACGCATGCTCCAGCAGGCGATCGCCGGCGCCGAGGGCGAGATGCGCGTCATGAACCAGTACCTCTTCCAGGGCCTCGGCGCCCGCGGCCCGGAGCGCTACCGCGACATGCTGCTGTCCACCGCCGCAGAGGAGATGGGCCACATCGAGCTGCTCGCCACCGCCGTGGCGATGAACCTCGAGGGTGCCCCCGCCGGCGTGGCCGACGACGTCGTCACCAACCCCCTCGTCGCCGCGCGCATGGGCGCCATGGAGCCCAAGCACTTCCTCTCCGGCGGCATGGGCCCGATGCCCGGCGACGCCGACGGCGTGCCGT
>JAOPYW010000307.1 GCA_025964405.1 Thermoleophilia bacterium
AGGAGGAGCGCGTCGCCCGTGAGGCCGCCGCCGCACGCAACGCCGATCTCGCCGGGCTCACCAGCGATCAGCAGGCGCTCGAACGTGACGACCGCAGGCTCCGTGGCTCGATCGAGCAGCACCAGCGCGCCCAGACGCAGGGCACTGCTACCGCCGCGAAGCTCGAGGGGCTCGAGGCGCTCGCGAACCGCGCGTCGGCCGCCGTGCAGACCGTCGTCGAGGCGCTGCAGCCCGACGAGGGCCTCGTCGAGCGTGCACGCGCCGGCGAGCGCCAGCTCCAGCTGATCGACAAGATCCGCCGCGAGATCTCCGAGCGCGAGCAGACGGTGCTCGCCGACGTCGCTGCCTCGCGCCAGGACCTCACGACCGCCGAGGTGCAGGTCGCCCAGGTCGTCGAGCGCCGCCAGGTCGCCGAGCGGCACGTGGAGGAGACCCTGCAGGCCTACCGCCAGCACGTGGAGGAGGCCCGCGACCAGCTCGAGCGCGCCCGCGCCGAGGCCGTCGAGAACGCCGAGGCGGAAGCGGCCGAGGCGGAGGGCAACCCGATCGCAGAGGCCGTCGCCGAGGCTGACGTCGAGCGCGTGCAGGCCCTCGCCGGCGCCGACGACCTCCCTGAGATCGCGATGGCGGAGATCGACACCGACGAGGAGGTCGAGCTCGAACCGTCGGAGCGCGACCGCATGCTCGCGCAGCTCACCAAGCTCCAGCGCCGCCTCGAGTCGATCGGACCGATCAATCCGCTCGCGGCACGCGAGTACGAGGAGCAGGTCGTTCGGCACGAGGAGCTGACGACGCAGCGCAAGGATCTCGAGGCCTCGGGCAAGGAGCTCGACCGGCTCATCCGTGACCTCGACGAAACGCTCACCGCGCGCTTCGACGAGACCTTCGCGAACGTGAAGACCCACTTCGAGGCCGGCATCGCCGCGCTCTTCCCCGGGGGTCACGGCACGCTCAAGCTCGTCGCGCACGACGGCGCGGCGGTCATCGAGCACGACCCGTCAGCCGACGGCGGCGAGCAGATCGTGCTGGAGGACGGCGAGACGCCCGACCCCGGCGTCGAGATCGTCGTGAAGCCCGCCGGCAAGCCCGCCGGTCGCCTCAACCTGCTCTCCGGTGGCGAGAAGTCGCTGGTCGCGCTGGCGTTCCTGTTCGCGCTCTTCCTCGCCAAGCCGAGCCCGTTCTACGTGCTCGACGAGGTCGAGGCGGCGCTCGACGACGCGAACATCGTGCGCTTCCTCACGCTGCTGAACACGCATCGCGGCGCCGCACAGTTCCTCGTGATCACGCACCAGGTGCGCACGATGGAGGCGGCCGACGTGCTCTACGGCGTGACGATGCAGCAGAACTCGGGCGTGTCGACGGTCGTCGCGCGTCGCCCGGTCGGCAAGCGCAGCGCGATCTTCGAGGGCTACCAGCAGAAGGCGAAGGATGCTTCCGGCCTGGTCGAGGCGATGGTCGCGGCCAAGGACGAGGGCGTCGGCGAGATGGCCCAGCTCAACGAGGACGCGACTCCCGAACCCGTCGGCTGACGCGTCGCCGCATGCGCGTGGAGGCTGGAACCGCGACCGCGGACCTGAGCTCGGCGCACGGGCTCCAGCCTCCGCCTGTGTGCGTTCTGTCGCTCCGTTGACGACAAAACGCACCTTCGCGCCGTCGTCAACGCGCTCCTGCGCCCATCTTCGCCGCTGGACCAAGTGCGAACAGCCACGTGGGCGCGTGCCCGCACCCGGTAGGCTCACGGCATGCGTGACTGGAACGACCTCTTCATCGGCCTCGGCGCCGCGACCGATCCCACAGCGACCGGGCCCTCGGCCGCCGCGACCAGCTCCCCCGAACAGGGAGGACGCTGGTTCTCGCGCTTCCGCGACAGCCTCGCCAAGAGCCGCCGCGCGATGACCGCGCAGCTCGCGGGTGGGGCGTTCGACAGCTCGAGCGCCGAGACGTGGGAGCAGATCGAAGAGGGCCTGATCGCCGCCGACGTCGGCGTCACGAGCACCGTCGCCATCGTCGAGCGCCTCGAGGCCGAGGCAGCCGCCGGCCGCCTCTCGACCACGACCGAGCTCGCGGCGACCCTGCGCACCGTGGCCTCGGAGGTCATGCGCACCGAGCGCTCGCCCCGGATCGACATCTCGCGCCCGCTCACGGTCGTGATGATGGTCGGCGTCAACGGCACTGGCAAGACCACCACGATCGGCAAGCTCGCCGCGCGACTGACATCGCACGGCCACAAGGTCGTCGTGGCCGCGGGTGACACGTTCCGCGCGGCCGCCGCCGAGCAGCTCGAGGTCTGGTCGGAGCGTGCCGGCGCCGAGTTCGTGCGCACCAAGGAGGGTGGCGACCCGGGCGGCGTGGCGTGGGATGCGATCGACAAGGCGGAGGAGGTCGGTGCATCCGTGGTGCTCCTCGACACCGCCGGGCGCCTCCACACCAAGACCAACCTGATGGCCGAGCTCGACAAGGTGAAGCGCGTGCTCGAGCGCCGCGTGCCCGGCGCGCCGCACGAGACCCTGCTCTCGATCGACGCGACCACCGGCCAGAACGGCATGCGTCAGGCGAAGGAGTTCGCGGCGGCCGTCGACATCTCCGGCATCGTGCTCACCAAGCTCGACGGCACCGCCAAGGGCGGCATCG
>JAOPYW010000315.1 GCA_025964405.1 Thermoleophilia bacterium
GACGAGGACTTTTCATGTGTGACGTTTCAGCAATGGGCGGCGGCGCGCCGCAGAAGATTGCACAGACCGCGACGCAGGTCGCAGGTGCCAACGGCGGGGCGACGCCCACGCAGGCTCCCGACAAGACCTCGCTGGTCGCCGGCGCCTCCGGTGGCGGCGCAGTCGCTGCCGCCAACTCGGTCGGCCTCGACGGTATCGGCCCCGTGCTCTCGCAGCTGACCCAGGTCATCACGGGCCTCACCAACGTCATGAAGTCATCGGTCGGCGGCGTGGCAGGCGGCGGCGCAGCAGCACCCGCCGCTCCGGCGAAGGCCGCCGAGCCGGCGGCTCCGGCCAAGACGGCCGAGCAGACCCCGCCCGCCAAGACGCCCGTCGCCGGTGGCGGCGCGACCGACGCAGCGGCCGGCGCATCGGCGCTCCTGCCGGTGCTCACGCAGCTCATCGAAGTGATCAAGCAGCTCGCCGCCGCGCTCACCGCGCAGGGCACGGGTGTCGCTGGTGCCACCGGTGGTGGCGCAGCTCCCATGAAGACCGTGGAACAGGCCCCGACCAAGGTCGGCGGCGAGAACGGCGGCGGCGTCGTGCAGCAGGCTCCGCAGAAGATCGTCGACCCGGCACCGACCAAGGTCGCCGGCGAGCACGGCGGCGGGGTCGAGCAGGCACCGGGCAAGGTCGGCGGCAAGCACGGCCACGGCGTCGGTCAGGCTCCGCAGAAGCTGGATACCCTGCCGACGGGCCCGTTCTTCACGAACATGCCCACCGTGACCGGACCCATCTCCCAGGTCGGCGGCGCCACCGGGGCTGGCATTGCCTTCCCGGCGGCTCCTGGAGTCGCTCCGCAGAAGTACGCGACCCAGGTCGGCGGCGAGTTCGGCGGCGGCGTCGTGCAGCAGTTCGCGCCGGGCAAGATCATCGGTGGCGGCGCCACCGATCCGTTCGGCGGTGCGTTCGATCCGTTCGATCCGTTCCACGACGGCCTCGACCACGTCACGGTTCGTCCGGCTCCGGCGTTCAACGCCAACAACCCGGACCACGTCGCCTTCAAGGCGCAGGCCGACCAGGCCGGTCACACGTTCGCGCAGGAGTGGGACCTCAGCCCGATGTCACGCGGCTACGGCGACCTCACCGGCTACGGTGCCACGACGGCGGTTGCTGGTGTGTTCGGTGGCGGCGCGGTCAGCGCCCTGCAGGCGCAGCTGGACGACCAGCTCGCGCAGGTCGGTCAGCTCGGGCGTCCGTTCCAGTACACGCAGCCGATCTTCCAGACGGCCGTTGCCGGCGTCTACGGCGCAGGTGCACCGCAGAAGTACGAGACCACGCAGGTCGGCGGCTACTACGGTGGCGGCGTCGTGCAGCAGGCACCGCAGAAGTTCGGTTCGGACGTCGGCGGCGTGTGGGGTCCGCCCGCCAAGGCCACCGAGGCCGTGCCGGCAGCAGCTGCCGCAGCGGGTTCGAGCTCGACCACCGCAGGTGGCGCGACCACGGCCGCCACGGTGCCCGGCGCTCCGGCACTGCCGCCCGCCACTCCGGCAGGCGATGTGGTCAACGCCTGACGCTCGCTCGACTGACATCGCTTCACCACGAAGGGCCGGTACGCATGTCGCGTACCGGCCCTTCGTCTGCCGTGACCGACTGACCTCGCCGAAGGTCGATCGATCGCTACGTTGTTCAGGCCGCGGCCTTCGCCTTGCCCTGCACGTCGCTGGCGCCGGCGATCGCATCGTGTGCGCCGCCACCCAGCATCGATCCGAGCCATCCGCCGACGGTGCTTCCGAGGAAGCCGCCGACCGCGCCGCCGATGAGCGCTCCGACGACGGGCACCGGGATGAGCGCCTGGCCGACGATCGCGCCGGCCGCTGCGCCGCCGACACCGCCGGCCAGCGAGCCGGCGACTTCACCGGTCTTCTTGGCGCTCTCCTTGCCGAAGTGGCCTTCGGCCTTCACGGTCTTGGAGATGTCCCAGATACCGAACGCCGCACCGGCCGCGATACCGACGGGACCGAGCACCTTGCCGACCTTCGCGAGCATGCCTGCGCCCTTGAAGGCGAGCTCGCCGCCAGCGACGGTTGCCTTGGTCGCGGCCTCGATGGCCGTCGCCCCCGACTTGGTCGCTGACTTGAGCGCAGCCGATTCGGCCTTCGCCACCGCACCGGCGGTCTTGAGCGTGGTCGAGGTGTGCGCAGCCGGCGGGGTGTAGGTCACGCCGAACTCGAGCGCCTGGGCGGCGGTCAGCTTCGGTGCCAGGCGGAGCCCGTTGGCAGCCTTGAGTGCGGCCTTGGCCGCCTTCGTGTCACCGGCCGCGTTGAACGCGTCGGCCTGCTTGAGCAGCTCGATGCGCGCTGCGGCCCGAGCCGCGGTGCGGGCTTCGGCGCTCGCGGTCTTGTCGAGCAGCGTCGTCGACGACTTGAACGCCGTCGAGTTGATGTGGCTCTCCTGCGAGAGGCGCGTGATCTGCTTGCCGAGGTTCGACTTGCTCTTGGCGATCCATGCCGTGGCACCGATGCCGACACCGACCGTGACCGCGCCGAGCGAGATCAGCGACATCTTGAACTCGGCCTTCTTGCCCGCTGCCGCCTCGGCGTTCAGCTCGGCCACGCCGGCTGCACCCTGCGGCCCTGAGAGCTGCTCGAGCATCGCCTGCAGCTGCGCCTCGTCAGGACCGACCTGCTTGAGCATGGTCATCGCCATCACGACGGCCTGGTCGGTGGCGCCCTGTGCCTTGAGCACGGTGCGGAGCTTGTCGGCCCACGCGTCGCTCCAGGCCGACGGCCCCTGCACTGCCGGCGCCTGTTCAACGGGCTGACCCGTGGCCGGATCGACCGCGCCGGTACCGACCTGTGCCTCGTAGGCCGCGATGTCAGTCGCGCCCTGCGGCGTCTGCAGGTAGGTGTAGAGCTGCTGGTATCCGGCGTCATCCATGCCGCCGGCGATGGCGTCGTTGATCATCGTGTTGGCGGTCTGCTCCGAGGCGCCGGCCTTCTGGAACGCGAGGCGCAGGTCGCCGTCCCATCGCTGCTCTGCGGCGACGGCCTCCGGGGAGCCGGCGAGGATCGCGGGTCCCGTGGTGACGTTGTCCATCTGGGTGGAGCCGGTCGCGTCACCCGGGGCGGCGGGCTGCGCGGGAATGTCTGAGGGCGTCGGTGCCTGACCCGTGGTGCCCGTGCCGTTCGCCTGGGCCGCGATGTCTTCAGCCGTCGGCGCCTGTGCGCTGCCGGCGTCGACGCCCGGTGCAGGCGCCGCAGCGGAGTCGGCGGTGTCACCGACGTAGTTGCGCACGATCTCCTGCGCCGCCATGTCGTGCAGCTGCCCGAGCTCCTTGCCCGAGAGCCCGGCCTGCGCCAGCTCGGTCAGGTCGGCCTTCGAGAACACGCCGAGGTCGGCGAGGTCACGCAGCGTGGCGCCGCGGTCGCCGAGCGAGCCCTTCGCCTGGATGGCGGCGATCGAGCGCTCGTGGGTCTGGGCGCTCGACTGGCGGTAGCCGTTGTCGACCGCGTCGAGGAAGCCCGTGGCGCCCGACTTGGCGATCACGGGCTCGGCGTCGTAGGCCGTGGCGACCTGCTGCCCGCCACCACCCGTGACGGCTGCGTCAGGCGTGACGCGCGCATCGATCGGCGTCGCGCTGGTGGGCGCGGCGGAAGTGGTGCGGTTGGTCGTACCCGGCTGTCCGGGTGCAATGGCATCGATCGGCGACATGTTGGTTCCCCCCAAAGAGCCAGGCGGTTCGGCGTGCCCGGCATGGGACCAGTATCAGGTCACCCCGCGAGAGCGATTCGGGAGGAACTACCTAGGTTAAGCGATGCCGCGCGAATCGACGGCTGGATGCGGGCTCGCGGGACGCGCGATGTTCGGTCGGGGCGAATTTGGCCCCGTATGGGGGGCCGAAATGACCTATGCCTCGGGCGAGACGGGTCAGACTCGCGCGACGGGTCAGGCGGGCGAAGCAGGCGAGGCGGTGGGGGAGCCGTGCGCGCGGCGGTAGCGGCGCTGCATGATGACGGCGGCGGTGAGCGCGAGTGCGATGAGGGTGCCGGCGACCCAGACGTTCTGGCGGATGCCGAGCCATTCGTTCGCGTGGTCGATGCGCAGGGGCTCGACGATGATGCGCACGACGGAGTAGGCGCCGACGTAGAGCGGGAAGAGGATGCCGGGCGCGCGGTCCTTCCAGCGCACGAGGAGCACGACGAAGAGCACGGCAAGGAGGAGGTTCATGCCGGCCTCGAAGGCGAACGTTGGCTGGAAGTAGGTGGTGTCGACGAAGTCGAGCGGGCGGAAGGGTCGCTCCACCTCGAGCCCGTACCACGCGTCGGTGGGCTTGCCGTAGAGCTCCTGGTTGAGGTAGTTGCCGATGCGACCGAGCACCTGCGCGATGAGCAGGGCGGGGGCGCTCGCGTCGGCGATCGCGCCCTTGGGGATGCCGAAACGGTTCGCGAGCGCGAGCCCGGCGATCGCGCCACCAGCGACCGCGCCGTAGATGCCGAGCCCGCCGTTCCAGACCTCGATGATCTCGCCCGGATGGTCGAAGTAGCGCACGGGTTCGCTCGCCACGTGGTAGAGCCGAGCACCGATGAATCCGCAGATCACGGTGAGGATCGCCCACGTCGTGAGGCGCTCGGTGTCGACGTGCTGGTAGCGCAGGCCGCGGTCGAGCACCGAGAGCGAGATGATGATCGCGAGGCCCATTACGAGCCCGTAGCCGTGCAACGTCACCGGCCCCACGTCCAGGTTCTGGAACGGTGGGGCCGGGATGGTGCTGAGCAGTGCGGCAAGCATGCCGCAGAGCCTACAGTTGTGGGTCGAGCTCCTAGAGCGCGATCACGTCTGATTCGCGCGGCGTGACCTGCATGTGGTCGTTCGAGTTGTCGTGGCCCTCGACCTGCATGTGGTCGTTGGAGTTGTCCAGCGGGTGCACGTAGAACGGGTGCGTGCGCTCGAAGTTCGGGAAATCGACGTGCGGGCGATGCGGAATCGGCTGGCCCGGATTCGGGTTGATGCCGATCGGCGGCAGCTGCTTCGTGTCGCCGTCGCCCTTCGGTGACTTCGGCGCCTTCCGGCCGTCGCCGGGCTGGTTGGGTGCCGTGCCCTGCTTCCGCGAGTCGTCCCACGGCTTCACGACGACGTCGGGGCGCTTCCACGCGCCGCCGGTGCCGGCCTGCTTCGGGTCGATGTGGCCGAGGCCCTCGAAGATGTCCTTGATGCCGGAGCCGATCTTCTGGCCGACGTCCTTCACGAACTCGCCGAACTTCGTGCCGGCATCCGTCGGCAGCCCGACGATGCGCGGGTCGTGCGGGCCCCGTGCGCCCTCCGCCGTGCCCTTGGCGGGCGTCGGAGCCGGGTTCGGGACCGGTGACGGAGTGGTGGCTGCGATCGGCATGGCGAATCCCTCGGATCGGTGTGCGGTGGCGTGGCGGCGGCGCGGCGTGGCTGTGACCGCGGCTGGCGGTCGTTCCCACCGAACGTACGACGACCGACCCATCGCCACAAGGGGGAACCGTCGCCGGATCGCCCCACGGCTCCCCAGACGCGCCCGATATCATGGGCGAATGCGCATCCTCAGCGGTATCCAGCCCACGGGCGACAAGCACCTCGGCAACCTCATCGGCGCACTGCGCCACTACGCGACGAACCAGCACCTCGGTGAGGCGTTCTACTTCATCGCCGACCTGCACGCGCTGACGTTGCTGCCTGACCCGACCGAGCTGCGACGCGCGACGCTCAGCACGTCGGCGATGGTGTTGGCGGCGGGCGTCGACCCGGAGCGCGCGACGCTCTTCGTGCAGAGCCATGTCGCGCCCGAGCATGCGCAGATGGCGTGGGTGCTGCAGTGCGTCGCGAACATGGGCGAGCTCAACCGCATGACGCAGTTCAAGGACAAGACCGAGGGCAAGAAGGACGGTGGCTCGGTCGGCCTGTTCACGTACCCGGTGCTGCAGGCGGCTGACATCGTGCTCTACGACGCCGACCACGTGCCGGTCGGGCACGACCAGAAGCAGCACCTCGAGCTGTCACGCAACCTCGCGCAGCGCTTCAACAACCGCTACGGCGCCGACACGCTCGTGGTGCCGAAGCCGCTGATCGCGGAGGTCGGCGGGCGCGTGCGCGACCTGCAGGATCCGGCGAAGAAGATGTCGACGTCGACCGGCTCGGAGAAGGGCACCGTCTGGATCACCGACGAGCCCGCGGCCGTGCTCAAGAAGTTCAGGAGCGCGGTGACCGACACGGGCAACGAGGTGCGCTACGACCCGGAGGCGAAGCCGGGCATCGCCAACCTGCTCGAGCTCATGCACGTTGCGACGGGCACCGAGATCTCAGACCTCGAGGCCGAGTTCGGCAGCGGCGGGTACGGGCACTTCAAGACCGCGGCGGGCGAGGCGATGGTCGCCTACCTGGAGCCGATCAGGGAGCGCTACCTCGAGCTCGTGGGCGACGAGGCGGAGCTCGAACGCATCCTCAAGCAGGGAGCGGCGCGGGCGCGCGAGGTGGCGGGTGCCACGCTCGAGCGGGCGATCGCGAAGACCGGGCTGCTGCTCGGCTGAGCAGGTGCGGCCGGGGAGCCGGTCGCGGCACGTGAGCGCGTGCGCAGGTGCGACCGGGAACCGGTCGTGGCACGAGCGTCAGGCGCTGCGGAAGGCGTTGCCGTAGAGCGCCGACGACTGCGTGAAGGCGCCGGCGTCGATCTCGGTGTCGTTCGGCGACGTGGTGGCGCGCGTGGCGAACGGCACGACTCCGTCGTGCTGCGCGGCGCGGTAGCGGGCGCTGCGGGGAGCAGGCGGTCCTGATCCTTCGACGACGTCGGGGTTGATCAGTACACGGAGTGCCTGGCGGATCGGGTTGGCTGTGGAGCGGTGGTGCGAACTCATTAGGTGAAGTTTTACTCACTTTTGGATCGGGTGCGGCAGTTCACCCCGGATAAGGGCGGGCTGGGTCGCGGCGGCGGCCGGCGTTGCCCACGACGGGCGGCGTGTCAGGTGCTGTGTTGCTCGGTATGTCGGAT
Organism: Thermoleophilia bacterium; assembly: GCA_025964405.1. Taxonomy (GTDB): domain Bacteria; phylum Actinomycetota; class Thermoleophilia; order Gaiellales; family SKUG01; genus JAGQUL01. Next base: position 6,992 of record JAOPYW010000315.1, read on the forward strand.
GTGCAGTTCGGGTTCTCGCACCTGCGCGTCAGCGGAGCGTGAATGCTCCCGAAACGTTGCGTGAAGACCCTCGCTCGCTGCGCGACCGACAAGCGCGTCGGCACGTGGGGCACGGTGTTCGCGGTCCGGCGGATGTTCACATCGCCAGTCGTGCGGGAGGTATCGACGGCTACCTGATGACCAGGTACCGGTACGCGCTCGAGGCCGAGCCCAGCAGGCTCGTCTGCTTCGCGACCGTCTGCACGCGCCACTTCCCGGACGCCAGCTTGCCGGCCTTGAGCGTCACGCGGGCATTGCCGCGGGTGTCGACGGTGACGGTCGTCGTGCGACGCGTCTTCCACGCCCGGCCGACCGACTGCTGGTAGACGACCTGCACCTGGCGGCGGTTGCGGGAGCTCGGCTCGTGGCTCGGGGTCGCGGTGGCGATGACCGTCGTCGACGACTTCCGTGCCTGCACGCACGCCTTCTTGAGGAGCGCCCCGCAGCTCGTGCGCGTCACGATGCCGAACGACTTCGCCGCGAATCCGGCAGCCGCCTTCGTGACCGCGCGGCTCGTGAGCGTGCGCGTCGACACCATGTTGCTGGAGGTCACGGCGCTCGACGTCGTGACGCGCGCCGCGACGCTGGCCGACCCGGCTGACACATAGCGCACCGTCACCGGAATCACGCGTTCGCGGCTCGTCTCGGCTGACACGTCGCCGAGCGAACAGGCCTGCAACGTCGGGCAGCTGACACCGGCGGGCGCCGCGATCGACTGCACCTGCACGCCGGGTGACGGAGTCAGCGACAGCTCCACCGCACGCACCGGGTGGGGCCCCTCGTTGGTCACCTTCACCGTGATCACCTGCGTCGCGCCGACGGGCTGCGCGCTGTCACCGGTCATGCTCGTCGAGACCTTGAGCGTGCTGAGCGGGCGCAGGTAGCGCGTGTCGCGCACGGTCAGGTTCTGGTCGGCGGCGGCGGTGGCAGCGGTCGCGACGCGCCCGTCCTTGAGCGACTCGTAGATCGCCGCGAGCCGGGCGTCGCTCGCCGAGCGGTCGTCAGCGGCCATGCCGATGAGCGCGTTGATCTTCGGCTTGGTCAGCGCGCTCGGATCGAGTCCCGCGTGGTCGTGCCCGTGCACGAGGTGCATGATCACCGGCACGCCGGTCTGCAGCTGCAGCTGCGCCGCGAACGCCCACGTCGCGCGCTCGCCGGCGTTGAGCCCGCTCGCGGAGCCATCCTGCTCGTTCATGCCGTTGAGGCGTCCGGCGCCCGAGATGCCGTCGTCGGATGCGAGCACGAGCGCCGCGCTCGAGGTCAGCCCGGCGGCGGTGAGCATGCGGTACACGGCCGGGGCGGTCTGCGCGTGGTGGGGACGCGCCCACTGCTGCCCGGTGGCATCGCGCGCGGAGCCGACGTAGTTGAGCGCCGCCATCGTGGTGCCCGGCACGGTCTGGGGAATCGAGGTGGAGCTGAGCCCGTGCGCGGCGCCGTCGGGCGTGCGGAGCAGGCCCAGCAGGTAGCCGGCAGCGCCGAGCACGGTGCCCTGCCCCTTGTCCTGGTGCATGACCATGTGGGCGTAGGTCTCGGGGGCGAAGGCCTCGATGTAGCCGGCCGCGGCGTAGAGCTGGATGTGCTGCACGTACGTGAGCGCGGCGCCCGTGTCGGGGTTGCGGGGGAGCAGCCCGAGCACGTTGTTGAAGTTCGCGTCGGTGACGGAGTAGTTGTTCTTGCGCAGGTCGCCGGAGTTCTGGGTGCGTCCCTTCTCGCCGCCGAAGCCGGGGCCATCGGGCACGGTGACCGTCGCAGCCGTGCCGCGGAACACGACGGGGCCGACCGTGCCGGGCAGGAAACGGGCGTCGCCGGCGCCGGGCGCGACCGGGGCGACATGCCCCGAGTGGTCCATGTCGTCGGCGTGCACGAGCGGTGGCACGAGCGCACCGAGCGCGCACGCGAGCAGCAGGAGCAGGGGGAATGTGCGCGCGCGCAGACGGAGGGGCATGGTGACACCCTAGACACTGCGTCAAGTCGTTCTTTGCGCTGCACAGCAGCACCTTTTCATTGCGTACGGTGTGGTTTGCGGCGCACCTGCCCGAGGGGCCATGTGGCCCCCAACCCTCAGTCGGTAGTTGAAGCGCACTCACTGTCCGATCGGCCCGGTAGACTTTCTCGGATATGCAGCCCGCCGCCCTCCAACTCGACCTCGACAGCTACGAAGGACCCTTCGACCTGTTGTGCACGCTGCTGCTGCGGCGCGAGCTGCCGGTGGAGGATGTCGAACTCGCCGAGATCGTCGTCGGCTACGTCGAGCGCCTCGCGCAGCAGGAGCGCGTCGATCCCGACACGGCCAGCGAGTTCCTCCTGCTCGTCGCGGGTCTCATGGAGATCAAGGCGCGGGAGCTGCTCGCCGAGGATTCCGACGTCGAGCTGATCGACCCGAGCGCGATCGACGGCCAGGCCGACATGCTCGAGCGCCTCGTGCGCTACTCGACCTTCCGCCGCGCCGCCGCGTGGCTGGGCGACCAGGGCGGCACGCAGCGCTGGTGGCGCGTCGCGTCGCGCCCCGTGAAGCGCCCGACCGGTGTCTACGAGGGTCCGCAGATGGATCCGAAGGTGCTGCACCGCGCCCTCGACATCCTGCTCTCGCAGAGCGACGTCGACGTGCGCCACCTCGTGGGCCGACACGCGTCGGTGAGCGAGATGTCGACGCGACTGCTCGGTGCGCTGCGCCGCAAGCGCACCTTCTCGCTCGAAGACGTGGTGGAGGGGCTCTCGCGCCTCGACCAGGCAGTAGCGTTCGTCGCCGCGCTCGAGCTGTGCAAGAACGGGCACGTGGAGCTGCGCCAGGATGCGCGCTTCGGTCCGATCGTGGTCTCCCAGCGTGCTGGCGAGAACACGGGTGATGAAGCTGGGGAAACGACCGCCGCGGATGGCGTGGTCGCAGGGTAACGGGGAGAGGGAATTTCCATGAGTGACGAGCACACCGAAGACACCAACGTCGTGACGCTGCGCCCGCGCAGCACGCAGCCCACCGAGGCCGAGCTCAGCGAGCTCGACCAGGTCGCGGGCGACGCCGCCGACATGCAGGTCGCCGAGCTGCGCCCGACGACGACGCTGCGCACCGCCGTGCGGGGCGAGCAGCAGCCGGCCGACGCACCGCTCGAGCACCAGCTCGAGGCGTTGCTGTTCGTGTCGCCGACGCCGCTCACCACGAAGCAGCTCGCCGAGCTCACCGAGCAGGACGAGGAAGACCTCCACGAGTGCCTCGTCGACATGATGCAGGCGTGGGGCGAAGGCGCCCGCGGCATCGTGCTCGAGCGCGTCGCCGGTGGCTGGGCCTTCCGTGCCTCCGACCGCTGCCGGGAGCAGCTGTCGCGCCTCGTGCGCCCGCAGGGTGATTCACGGCTCTCGCCGAGCGCGCTCGAGACGCTCGCGATCGTCGCCTACCTGCAGCCCGTCAGCCGCCCCGACATCGCGAAGATCCGTGGCGTCTCGGTCGACGCGGCGATGACCGGGCTCACCGAGCGCGGCCTCGTCGAGGAAGCCGGTCGCTCCGAATCGGGCGCGGTGCTCTTCCGCACCACCGCCCACTTCGAGCGCGCATTCGGCCTCGAGAGCCTCAACACGCTCCCGCCCATCGAGGGCTTCGGCCCCGGCGCCGACGAGCTCGAGCGCATGCGCGAGCAGCTCGAGAAGATGGCCTCAGCCCGCATGGAGTAGCGGTGGGCAACGACCGCGTGCGCCTCATGCTCGAGCCGCCCGGCACCGGCCTGTCCGTCGCGACCTGACAGCGCCTTTCGCGCCTTCCGTGAAACACCTGCCCCCCGTTTGCTCGACGACCGGGTGGACGGATCACGGGGTGGTGCCGGAAGCGGCGCCGGATGGGACACACGGATGAATGTCGCGACCAAGGTCATGATCGGTATCGGTTCCACGCTCGCGGTGGCCGGAGTGGGTATCGCCGCAACAGCGCTCCTCAATGGTGGACACGAGGCGGATGCCGACAAGGCAGCTGATCCCCGTACGAAGCTGGAGCGGCTCGACGCACGGTCGGTGCCGGAGTCGGTGTCGACCGCGTGGCTGGCGGGTGAATACCTCGCGAGGTACGACAGCAACGGTGACGGCAGCATCAACACGGCAACCGAATCGGTTCGACAGCTTGCTGAGCGCTTTGGTACCAGGGACGTGACCTCGCGCACATTCTTCACTACCGTCGATGCATTCGAGGGCAACACCCAGGACGGCGTCGTCGAACGCGAGGAGCTCAAGCGATATGCCGACAGCTTCGACCGGGGGAATGCCGAGAATCACCAGGACAATTTCGAGCGTGAGCACGTGACCGTCGGGGTTGATGATGGGCAGCTGAGCGGTAAGGACACATGGGGAAATCCGGCGAGCTGGGCCGAAGATTTCAGCTACACGGGCGTACCTGACCGCGGCGAGGAGCTCTACGACTTCCTCCACACTGCGGGCGCCGAGCGCAACACCTGACAGCGACTGCGACCGACGTTCGGGCGAGTGGGTCACCATGGATGCACAGCCGGTGCATTCCGCGGTGGCCCATGCTCGTAGGCTGGCCCCACGAACAGACACGAACGGCCCGCCGTCCGTGGCGAGCCGTTCGTGGGGGTGCGAGTGGGCGGAGCGGGCGTGGTTAGTGCACCGCGAGTTCGTCCAGCAATGCCAGCGCACAGGGGAGTTGCCGAGGCGACAGCGTCTCCGAGGCGAGCTGGATCAGCGTGCGTGCCGCGTCGTGCGGGCAGCGCAGCTGCACATCTTCGTCGGCCATGACCGAGGCCGGCATCGGCACCCAGTGCAGGTCGTCGCCGTAGTCGGGCAGCACGACCGACCAGGCCGGGCCGCCGTCGTGCACGACGAGCATCGCCGCATCGGGCGAGAGCGCGAGCCGGGCGTCGATCGCCGCGCGCCGCGCGACCTCCACCGCCACGAGCGCGCAGGCGAACTCGTGCCCGCGGCCGCTCACGGCGACCGTGGTCGGCAGCAGCGTGTCGACCGAACGGCACGTGTCAGCCGCGTCGACCTGCAGCCCGCGCATTGCGGCTCGAGCGATGGCGATCGCGGGGCGATGACCGAGCTCGAGCTCGCGTCGCGCCACCGCTGCCAGGGCATCGACCTTGCGATCGGCGTCGGCATGCGAGCAGGGGCCATCGATGTCGGAAGCAACGCGCCACGCAGCGTTCCAGTGCGTGAGCGTTCCTCCCGCGTGGGAGAAATCGCACATGGTGGGAGCCTCTAGCCTCGGGAGTAGAACTCGATGATGAGCTGCACGTTGACCGGGGTGTCGATCTCGTCGAGCGTCGGCACGCGCAGCACGCGACCCGACAGCGCGTCGCCGTTCACCTCGAGCCACGCCGGCACGCGGTGCACGTCGGCGAGGGCCGCCGCGGCGCGTTCGGTGACGGCCTTCGACTTGTCGCGCACCTGCACGACCTGGTTCGGCTTGACGCGGAACGAGGCGATGTCGACCTTCTTGCCGTCGACCGTCACGTGCCCGTGGTTCACGAACTGGCGGGCCTGCGCGCGGGTGCCGGCGAGGCCGAGGCGGTAGACCACGTTGTCGAGGCGGCTCTCGAGGATGACGAGGAGCTGGTCGCCGGCGATCGCCTGGCTGCGGATCGCTTCCTTGGCGTAGCGGCGGAACTGCTTCTCGCGAATGCCGTAGCACCAGCGCGCCTTCTGCTTCTCGAGCAGCTGCTCGCCGTAGACCGACTGGCGACCGCGCACCATGCGGCGACCGTGCTGGCCCGGCACCATCTGGCCGCGGCGCTCGAGCGCGCCCTTGCCGAGGAGCCGGCGCTCACCCTTGAGTCCGAGGTCGACGCCTGCGCGTCGGGAGAGACGCTCCTTCGGTCCGAGATAGCGACCCATGGTTCCTGCTTTCGAGTGTGGCGCGGGGGCGCGCCGTCTGGACGAAAAGTTAAGGGTAAGGTCGGCCTTACCGCATCGGGTAAGGGGAACCTTACGCGCCTCGCAGCCGGGATGCAACCTGCACCCGGGTGGAGCGCGCCCCCGCCCCGGCCGAGTACGCTTGCCGAATGCCCACCGACCTCGACGCATTCACACTCCCCGGCGACCGACCCCCGTCGGGCGAGAAGCTCCAGAAGTTCATGGCCGCCGCCGGCGTCGCATCGCGGCGCCACTCGGAAGTCATCATCGAGCAGAACCGCGTGACGATCAACGGCAAGGTCGCGACGCTCGGCGCGCGCGTGCAGCCGGGTGACCGCGTGCTCGTCAACGGCGTCGAGATCGGTCCCGACGCGCCCCGCCACTTCATGGTCAACAAGCCCAACGGCGTCATCACGACGATGGACGATCCGCAGGGGCGGCCCACCGTCTCGAAGCTCGCGCCGCAGGGCGTGCGGGTCTACCCGGTGGGTCGCCTCGACCAGGAGACGTCGGGCCTGCTGCTCCTCACCAACGACGGCGAGCTCGCCCACCGGCTGATGCATCCGTCGTTCGGCGTGCAGAAGACCTACCGCGTGATGGTCGTCGGCAAGGTCAAGCCGTTCACGCTCCGCAAGCTGGCCGAGGGGGTCGAGCTGGAGGACGGCATGACCGCCCCCGCACAGGCCCGTATCATCGACGCGGTTGACACGCACAGCGTCATCGAGCTGCAGATCCACGAGGGCAAGAACCGCCAGGTGCGCCGCATGTGCGAGGCGGTCGGGCATCCCGTGCGCGAGCTCGTGCGCATCGGCTACGGCCCGCTGACGCTCGGCAACCTCGCCGTGGGAACGTCGCGCCCGCTGCTCGACACCGAGATCCGTCGCCTGCGCAAGGCTGCGGGCCTGCAGCCGCCGCGCCAGAAGCGTGGCAAGGAAGGCGCGGCCGGCAAGGACACCAAGGACTACGGGTCAGAGAAGGAAGCGGCTCGCGCCGGCCGCGATGCCGATGCCCAGCAGGGCCGGAACCCCGGCGAAGAGCAGCCAGCGCAGCAGCGTGGCGCCGAGGCTGCGCCCGGTGGCGGGCGGGGTCAGGGGCGTGATGGCGGGGCCAGCGGCACCGG
>JAOPYW010000318.1 GCA_025964405.1 Thermoleophilia bacterium
GCCCGGGGCGTCGCCTCGGTGGTCGACGCGCCGCGGGGCTGATCGAGCTCCCGGGCGCGACGTCGCGCATCGGTGCGCGTGCACTGGCGGAGCAGTGGGTACCAGAGCTGCGTGAAGATCTGGGCACATGTCATCGCCACCGTCGTCGGGCTCGCTGTCGCGGGCCTCATCGTGTTCCTCGTGTTCGGGAGCGCATCGCGGGAGGGCGCGCTGCAGGACGGCACCGCCGGCAACCGCGCGACGGAGGACGGGGCGTTGTGCGGCACCGTCGCCGTCGCCGACATCAACACGCCCGCGGCGCGCCGCACGGCCCTCAAGAACGCACCGGCCGTCTACAACAAGCTCGACGTGCAGATCGAGTTCCCCCAGGCCGCCGGCAAGGCGTGGCTGGCGCGGGTGCAGGCGAGCAGCGGGCTCTGCATCGACGAAGTCAGGTATGGCGAGAACCCGGGTGACACCACGTCGATCTCGATGAGCACCGTCGCGCGGGTCAGTGCGGCCGAAGCCTCGGCCTACACCGGGGCCGCGCTGGTGGCCGCCGGACAGAAGCCGCTCGACGGGCGCAACCTCTCGGTGGTGACGTTCGTCGGCGACCAGAAGCGTTCGATCTATTTCAGCATCCGAGCGTATGACGCGTACATCGCGCAGCGCCGCGGCCTCGGTCTCGGGTCGACCGTCGCCGACCTCATCGAGTTCCGGCGCGTGACGAACTTCAAGGGCGACATCCGCATCAACGGGTGGAGCTAGCCTGCGCGATCGACGCAGGTTCCGCGCCCCGACGCTCCCGGCCCGACGACCCGGCGCGATAGGCTCGCTCGGGGCATTCCGCCCGCGATCGAGCGAGGTACCACATGGCCGCAGGCGCCAAAGAGAAGGTCAAGACGAGCGACTTCGACGACGTGCCTGCACGTGACGCGTCGCTGTTCCTGATCGACGGGTCGTCGCTCGCCTACCGCTCCTTCTTCGCCCTGCCCCAGGAGATCGCGACCGCCGACGGGCGCCCGACGAACGCGCTGCTCGGGTTCTCGAACATGCTCATCAAGCTCATCACGGAGTTCGAGCCCGGCACCGTGATCGTCGCCTGGGATGTCGGAGGCGGCACCAAGCGCCGCGAGGAGTTCCCCGAGTACAAGTCGCAGCGCCCGCCGATGCCCGACCTGCTCTCGCAGCAGTGGCCGCACTTCATGCCGCTCGTCGAGGCGTTCGGGTTCACCAACGTGAGCATGGTCGGGTACGAGGCCGACGACGTCATCGGCACCCTCTCGAAGTGGGCCACCGACGCCGGCACGCGCACGTGCATCGTCACCTACGACCGCGACGCCATGCAGCTGGTCGACGACAACACGGTCGTGCTCATGACGACCAAGGGGGTCTCCGAGACCGCCGCGTTCACGCCCGAGCGCGTGCAGCTGCGCTACGACGTGCGGCCCGAGCAGATCCCCGACTTCATCGCGCTGCGCGGCGACACGTCAGACAACATCCCGGGTATCCCCGGCGTGGGCGACAAGACCGCGGCCGACCTGCTCAAGACCTTCGGTACGCTCGAGGAGATCCTCGCCAACATCGACAAGGTCACGGGGGCCAAGCGCAAGGAGAACCTCGCGAACTTCGGTGACCAGTCGGCGATGAGCAAGCGCCTCGCGACGATCGTGCGCGACCTGCCGCTCGAGGTCGACCTGCCCGCCCTGCACGCCGCACCGCCGGATCGCTCGCGCCTCGCCGAGCTCTTCCAGACCTTCGAGTTCCGCACGCTTGCCCGCCGCGTCGCCGAGCTCGACCTCACCGGCGCCGGCGAGGGCAAGCGCGCGGCCGCCACCGGAGGCCCCGACACCGGCAACGCCACGACGGAGAGCTTCGTGCCCGCTCCCGAGCCCAGCGAACTCGTGTCGGCGCGTCTCGTGAGCCCGCAGCAGCTCACCTCGATCCTCGACGCGCGACCGCGCGGGGCCGACAGCGAAGTTCCCGTGCTCGTGCGGGTGGAGCCGGGTTCCGGTTCGGCCGACGACGTCGCGACCGTCGCGGTGTTCGTCGAGGAGGGTGTTCCCGATGGCGGCACCCACAGCCACTGGGTGGCGGTCATGCAGGGGGAGCTGTCGTCGATCATCGCGCCGCTCGCGGGTCGACGCCTGTTCACGTTCGACCACAAGGCGCTCCCCGGCGCGCTGCGCACCAACGAGTGCGCCGACGACCTGCTGCTCACCACCTACCTGGCGCAGCCGGGTCGACGCACGTTCCTGCTCGGCGAGGTGCTCGGCGAGGAGGGGCTGCGCGCACGCGTCGCGCTCGCGAACCCAGACCCCGAGCTCGAGGCGCTCGCCGCCCAGGTCGCGCTGCTCGAGCAGCTCCGCGACATCCAGCTCGACAAGCTCCGGGCCTGGGGCATGGAGGAGCTGTATCGCGACATCGAACTGCCGACGCTGCGCGTGCTCGTCGAGCTCGAGAACACCGGCATCAAGATCGACGACTACCGCATGGGCGAGATCAACGCGAAGGTCGCCGACCAGCTCGACGAGCTCGTCGATCGTGCGTACGAGCTGGTCGGTCACGAGTTCAACCTCGGTTCGCCCAAGCAGCTCGGCACCATCCTCTTCGACGAGCTCGGCCTGCCCTCACAGCGCAGCGGCAAGACGGGGTTCTCGACCGACGCGCGCGTGCTGCGTGACCTGCGTGACATGCACCCGATCATCCCGGTGATCGAGCAGTGGCGCGAGCTCTCCAAGCTCAAGGGCACCTACCTCGACACGCTCCCGGAGCTCGCCGACCCGAGGACGCACCGCATCCACACGACCTTCTCGCAGACCGTCGCCGCGACCGGGCGCCTGTCGAGCATCAACCCGAACCTGCAGAACATCCCGGTGCGCACCCCGGTGGGCCGCGAGATCCGCTCGGCGTTCGTGCCCGACACGGGGTGCCGCTTCGTGTCGGTCGACTACTCGCAGGTCGAGCTCCGCCTGCTCGCCCACATCTCGCAGGAGCCTCGGCTCATCGACGTGTTCACCCGGGGTGAGGACGTGCACACGATGACGGCCGCAGAGGTCGCGGGCGTCGAGCCCAGCGAGGTCACGCGGGAGCAGCGCTCGGCCGCGAAGGCGATCAACTTCGGCATCATCTACGGCATCTCGAGCTACGGGCTCTCACAGAACCTGCAGATCAGTCGCGAGGCCGCGCAGGAGTACATCGACCGCTACCTCGGTCGCTACCCGCATGTCAGTGACTTCATCGAGCGCACCATCGAATTCGCGACCGAGAACGCGTACGTCACGACCCTCTTCGGTCGTCGACGGCCGATCCTCGAGCTGCGCAGCCGCGCCTACGCGCAGCGCCAGCTGGGCGAGCGCCTGGCCGTCAACACGATCCTGCAGGGCACCGCGGCCGACATCATGAAGGTCGCGATGATCCGCACGCACGATGCACTGAAGGCCGGCGGTTACGCGGCACGCATCGTGCTGCAGATCCACGACGAACTGCTGCTCGAGGTGCCCGAGGCCGAGGTCGTCGAGGTGACCCGGCTGGTGAAGCGGGAGATGGCCGGCGCCTTCGAGATGGTGCCGCCGCTCGAGGTCGACGGCGGCTCGGGCGTGAACTGGCTCGACGCGAAGTAGTCCTGACGACACACGGGGCCCCGATCGGCTTGCAGCGATCGGGGCCCCTGTTCGAATGTGTCATCACGTTGGTCTCATGACCCCCGGTGCAGGTCCGGAGGCGAGTGCTCATGCGGAGACCGCTCGGCCTCCGCCGTATGGGGCGGGCGCGGGTTCATCAGCTCTTCGCCGACGCCTTGCCGCCCTTGCGCCCGGCAGCCACCTTCTGGGCGTGGGTACCACCCTGGCTCGAGTTGCCCGATCCGGAGTGCGACGCCTTGCCGCCGTTGTGCGACGCGTCGGGGCTGTTGGCAATCTTCGCGGCTCGCTCCTTGGACATACCCTTGTCCTTGAGCGCCTCGTACTGCTTGTCGTTCTTGACGGCCATACGGAACCTCCCGTAGTCGTTCATCCGTTGCGGCTCGTGGGGGAACGGTGCCCGAGCGCGACGCGGATAACCGCACGTCAGGGAGCTATCGGCAGGTTGGGGGGCCTGACGTCAGCGCGGGACGAGTGAGCGCTTCCACGCCGCCCACGGGAAATTCGAGGCGGGATCCGACCGGTCGACGGGCTGCACGTCGCGATGCCGTACGACTGCCTCGACCGGGATGTCGTACCGGGTCGCGAGATACCGAACCAGACGCGTCAACGCGTCGCGCTGCGCAGACGGGAAGGGGTCGATGCCCGTGTTGTCGTTGACCAGCTCGATGCCGATCGACAGGTCGTTCCACCCGTTGGTCGCCACGTGGAACGCCGCCTCGTCGTCAGGCACGAACTGCAGGATGCGCCCGTCGCGGTCGATGCCGTACTGCGAGGCCGCGCGCGCCGACGGCCGCGCGAAGAACGCGCGCAGCTGGAACACGCTGCCAAACCCGCTCCCCGGTGTGCCACCCCCCGTGCCGTGCACGACGATGGCACCGGGTGCCAACGAGGCGGGTCGATCGCGATACACGCGTGCCGAACCTGCTGCCCGGTACTGCGGCACCAGTGCGGCCGTGACGAGCGGCGGCGTGCCCAGTGGCAGCACCGGTGTTCGGGTCGAGACGCCGTCGGTGCGCAGCTCGGCGAACGACAGCGCCGCCGCTGACGGGGGCGGCGGCGTCGGGATCTGGACCGCAGGTCTCCCGTCGGAGGCGTCGGTCGTCGATCGGAGCGGCGCGGAGGTGATGAGCATGAGCACGGCGAGGAGTGCGAGGCCCGCCGTGACCACGAGACTGCGTGGGGGCAACGCGTGCATGGAGGGAGGTTGGGCGCAGGCCGCGCTCGAGTTCACGCGGCGCTGCGCCCAGCGCTCCCCCTTGGACCCCGATCAGCCGTTGACGACCGTGCCGCCGTTCACGTGGATGACCTGGCCGGTGACGTAGGAGCTGTCCTGCGACGCGAGGTAGACGTAGGCCGGGGCGAGCTCCTCCGGCTGGCCCGGTCGCTGCATCGGCACGTCCTGACCGAACTTCGCGACCTCCTCCTCGCTGAACGAGGCGGGGATGAGCGGGGTCCAGATCGGACCGGGCGCGACGCCGTTGACACGGATGCCACGTTCGACCAGCTGGCCCGAGAGCGAGCGGGTGAACGACGTGATCGCGCCCTTGGTGGTGGCGTAGTCGACGAGTTCGGGCTTGCCCTTGTAGTTGGTCACGGAGGTGGTGTTGATGATCGTGGAGCCCTCCGACAGGTGCTTGAGGGCAGTGCGGGTCACGTGGAACATCGCGAGGATGTTGGTGCGGAAGGTTCGTTCGACCTGCTCGGGCGTGATGTCCTCGAAGTCGGTGTCGACGTGCTGCTCGGCCGCGTTGTTCACGAGGATGTCGAGTCCGCCGAGTGCGTCGGCGGCCTGCGTGACGAGCTGCTCGCACCATGCGACCTCGGCGAGGTCACCGCTGAAGGTGTGGCAGGTGCGCCCCTCGGCCTCGACGAGGCGCTTGGTCTCGGCAGCGTCGGTCTCCTCGTCGAGGTAGGCGATCGCGACGTCTGCACCCTCGCGCGCGAAGAGCACGGCCACGGCGCGGCCGATGCCGCTGTCGCCGCCGGTGATGAGCGCCCGCTTGCCGGTGAGCTTGCCGGAGCCGCGGTACCACTCCGCGGCGTACTTGGGGCGGGGATGCATCTCGGCCTCGATGCCGGGCTGGCGGTCCTGGTGCTGGGGTGGAAGGGTGTTGGTCATGATGGAGTGCTCCGGTGGAATTGGACGGTTCGACAGCCCGATCCCCGGCGATCGAACGGCTACACGTCTGCCGTTGCGCCGGTGCTCACAAACCCGATCTGCACGCCGTTCGCGCGGTGCATGTATAGTCGTTCGGTACCCATCAAGGGTCCGTATCCCGTGTGCACACGCACGCGTGCAGCGCAGACGTGTCGACCACCCCTTCTCGGTGCCGACGACACGGCGCGCGGATGCAGGCCTCGAATCGGCATCGAACAGGACACCAGCTACATGGCAACGCTCACGATTGAATCCGTCGTCACCGAGAAGCCCGCGGACCTCGCAGGTTGGATCGAAGTTGAAGGCGGATGGATTCCGGATTACGAAGCGAACCTCCGCGACGTCACGGAGGGCGAGGTCGTCACCGGCATCGTCGTCCGCATCGACAATGACGAAGTGCTGCTCGACATCGGCTACAAGAGCGAGGGCGTCATCCCCTCGAACGAGCTGTCGATTCGCCGCAACGTCAACCCGCGCGACGAGGTCGAGCTGGGTGAAGAGGTCGACGCGCTCGTCCTCACCAAGGAAGACGCCGACGGTCGTCTGGTGCTGTCGAAGAAGCGTGCGCGCTTCGAGAAGGCATGGCGCCGCATCGAGGCCGCTGCCGAGGCTGGCGAGGTCGTCACCGGTCGCGTCATCGAGGTCGTCAAGGGCGGCCTGATCCTCGACCTGGGGGTGCGTGGCTTCCTGCCGGCATCGCTCGTCGACATCCGCCGCGTGCAGGACCTCCTGAGCTTCCTCGACACCGACATCGAGGCCAAGGTCATCGAGCTCAACCGCTCGCGCAACAACGTGGTGCTCAGCCGCCGCGCCGTGCTCGAGGAAGAGCGCCGCGAAGTGCGCCAGCGCATCCTCGACCACCTCAACGTGGGCGACGTCGTCGAGGGCACGATCTCGAACATCGTCGAGTTCGGCGCGTTCGTCGACCTCGAGGGCATCGACGGCCTCATCCACATCAGCGAGCTGTCGTGGAGCCACGTCAACCACCCGAACGAGGTCATCGAGATCGGCCAGACCGTCCAGGTCAAGGTGCTCGACATCGACCGCGATCGCCAGCGCATCTCGCTCGGTCTCAAGCAGACCCGTGAAGATCCGTGGCAGAAGGTGCTCAACGACCACCAGGTCGGCGACGAGCTCGAGGGTGTCGTCACGAAGGCCGTCACGTTCGGTGCGTTCGTGGAGCTCTTCCCGGGCGTCGAGGGCCTCGTCCACATCTCCGAGCTCAGCTGGGAGCATGTCGAGAACCCGCGCGAGGTCGTCAACCCCGGCGACAAGGTGAAGGCCAAGCTCATCGAGATCGATCCGGAGCGCCGCCGCATCTCGCTGTCGATCAAGCAGACGACGGAGCGCCCGGAGAACCTGGAGTCGGACGACGACTTCGTGCCGATCGACGCAGCTGGCGAGGGCATCGACCTCGACGGCCCGTCGACCTCGATGGCCGCCGCGCTGCGTGAAGCAGCCGCCCGTGCCAACGAGGGTGACGAGACCGAGGCCGCTCCGGCTGCCGAGGCCGCCGCACCGGCAGCCGATGACGCCGTCGAGGCAGTCGCCGAGGTCGCCGAGGCGATCGAGGAGCTGGCCGAGGCCGTCGAGGCCGGCGACGTCAGCGAGGAAGTCGCTGCCGAGCTCGAGGAAGCCGTTGCCGAGGCCGTCGTGGTCGAGGAAGCCGCTGCGGAGGTTGCCGAGGAGGCAGCCACCGAGGCCGACGCGGACGAGAAGGCCTGATCACGTAGCTCCTCGGAGCTTCGCGATTTCGCGGCCCCTCGCTGTGCGACGACCCATCATCATAGGCGTGACCGGCGGTATCGGAGCCGGCAAGTCGACGGTGGTGGAGGCGTTCGTACGGCGGGGGGCCGTGTCGTTTTCCGCCGACGCGGCAGTACATGCGCTGTATCACGACGCCGACGTGGTGCATGAGGTACGCGCGCGATGGGGCGACTCCGTGATCGACGCCGACGGGGCCGTGGATCGGAGCGCGATCGCCGGCATCGTCTTCACCGATGAAGCTGAGCGCCTGTGGCTCGAGGGCCTGCTGCATCCCCGCGTCGGCGTTGCCTGGCTCGCGTTCGTGGAGGCGCAGGCGTCGCTTCCCGAACC
>JAOPYW010000319.1 GCA_025964405.1 Thermoleophilia bacterium
GACGAGGACGTCGCGACGTGGTTCGCGTTGGACGCCCGACACGATCCCCACGACCAATCGAACCTCACCGCAGCGGAGCTGCGCGCCGTCATGGGAGGGCGCGACCATGCCGAAGACCTGTGGTTCACGGCGCACGACGGCAGCGTCGGAGGCTCCATCAGTACGATCAGCGCCGAGGACGGTCAGGGCGGAACCATGCTCGGGGTGTTCATCTCGGACGACCCGGGTGAACCGACGCTGGGTGATGTCGTGGACCTGGCGGTCGCACGTGCCAGGGCGGGCAATGCTCCTCGGGTGCACACGTACCTCGAGCTGCCGAGCCACGTCGTCGAACCCTTCACGCATCGGCATGGATTCGTGGTGCACGAACACTGGTTCCGGTTCGGGCTCGACCTGTCGGGCCTTCCTGACACGCTCCCGGAGCCTCTCGGCGGGCACGCCTTCACCACACTCGTCGAGCGACCGGACCTCGCGGCCGACGCGCACCGTACCTACACCGAGTCGTTCGCCGACATGCCGGGTGACTTCCCGCGGCCCGAACGGGGGCTCGACCGCTGGCTCAAGGCGCTCGACGTTCCGCCGGGCGGTCGCGACCACCTCTTGCTCCTCGAGCACGCGGGATCCGTCGCTGGCTTCGTCCACGTCAAGCGCGGCGGTGCTGCCTCCGGCCTCGGATATGTCGGTCTCCTCGGCGTGCGGCGCGATGCACGTGGTAACGGCCTCGCCCATCTCCTGAAGCGGGCCGTTGGACCGTTCGCACGCACCTTGGGCCTCGATCGCCTCGAATCCACCACGCACGAAGCGAACACCAGCACGATCCGCCTCAATCGAGCCGCCGGGTGGCTCGAGCGGGACTCCCACGTGGTACTCGAAAAGCGCCTCGACTGATGTGCGGGTCGAACGCGAGTCACGATCGCTGGAACAACCTGCCTGACCTCGTCTGCGCGCCCATGGCGGGCGGGCCCTCCACCGTCGACCTCGCCGTCGCGGTCAGCGACGCCGGCGGACTCGGGTTCCTGGCGGCGGGTTACCTCACTGCTGATACCCTCGGCGCGCAGGTGAGCGAACTCCGGGCACGGACCGACCAGCCGTTCGGCGTGAACCTCTTCCTGGTGCCGGAGACGGCGATCGACGGCGACACCCTCGACGCGTACCTGGCCGAGCTGCAACCCGATGCCGATCGGCTCGGAGTCGCGCTCGGCGAGCCGCGGTTCGACGACGACGCGCTCGATGCGAAGCTCGCAGTGCTCCTCAGCGCCGGCGTTCCCGTGGTCTCCTGCACGTTCGGGTGCCCTGAAGCGGCGTTGGTGCGGGCACTCCAGGCGGGGGGCACGAAGGTCTGGGTCACCGTGGCAACGGGGGCCGATGCGCAGCTCGCGGCGGCGTCGGGATGTGACGCATTGGTCGTGCAGGGCCGCGAGGCCGGCGGCCACCGCGCCGCGTTCCAGGATGACGGCGGCGTCGACGCCCTCGACACGCTCGACCTCGTGCGCGAGGTCGCCGCGTACACGGAGCTGCCACTGGTGGCAGCTGGCGGCATCGCCGACGCCGCCGCCGTGCGTGCTGCGCGGGCGGCCGGCGCGCGCGCGGTGCAGGCAGGCACGGCCTTCCTCCTCACGCCGGAAGCGGGTACGCACGCTGTGCTTCGAGCAGCGGTGAAGACCACGACTGCGACGACCTTCACCCGGGCCTTCAGTGGGCGCACGGCCCGGGGCATCGTGAACGGGTTCGTGGAGCGCCATCCCGACGCGCCCTTCGCCTACCCGCAGGTCCACCACGCGACGACTCCGCTGCGCGCCGCGTCGCGCGCCGCCGATGACCCGGACTCGGTCAACCTCTGGGCGGGAACGCGCCACGCCGAGGCACGTGCCGTGCCTGCGGCCGAGGTGGTTCGGGCGCTCGCCGCTCGGTGACCGCGTCGCTACTGACGCCGTCGATCAGTGCTGACCGAAGCGGTCCTCGAGGTAGGCGATGAGCGGCGCCGTGTCGACCGGGCCGCCGGTGACGTTCTGCACGAACTGACGTCCGGTGAACGCTGATCCGTGCCGGTAGATGTTCGCGTCGAGCCAGTCGCGGATCGGACCGAACTCGCCCGTGCGCAGCAGGGTGTCCCACTGGTCGGAGCCACCGAGGTCAGCCTTCGCCTGCTGGATGAACTGCGCGGCGTAGACGTTGCCGAGCGTGTAGGTCGGGAAGTAGCCGAACGAGCCACCCGACCAGTGCACGTCCTGCAGGCAGCCGTCGGCGTCGTTCGGCGGCGTGATGCCGAACCACTTCTCGAACGTGGCGTTCCACGCCTCGGGAAGGTCCTTCGGCGCCAGGGTGCCGTTGACGAGCCCGCGCTCGAGCTCGAAGCGCACCGCGAGGTGCAGGTTGTAGCTGAGCTCGTCGGCCTCCACGCGGATGAGCGAACGCTGGGCGGTGTTGATCTGGCGCACGAACGCGTCGAGGTCGACGCCCTTCGTGGCCTCCGGGAACTCGGCCTGCAGCTTCGGGTACCAGAACTCCCAGAACGGATGGCTGCGGCCGATCACGTTCTCGTAGCCACGACTTTGCGACTCGTGCATGCCGAGGCCCGGTGCTCCCGCGAGGGTGCGCGGCAGGCCGAGACGGTCGAACGCCTGCTCGTAGATGCCGTGACCGGCCTCGTGCACCGTGCCGAACAGTGACATCGGCAGCCAGTTGGTGTCGTAGCGCGTGGTGAGGCGCGTGTCGAACTGGCCGATCGTCGTGCAGAACGGGTGGGCCGTCTCGTCGATGCGACCACCGTCGAAGTCGAAGCCCAGGCGGCTCACGACCTCGACGCCGAAGCGCTCCTGCCCGGGTACGTGCCAGTCGCGCTCGAGGATCGACGTGTCGGGCTCGGGCTGCTGGTCGAGCAGGCGGTTGATCGGCACGCGCAGCGCGGCGAACATCGGCTCGAGGTCGGCTGCGCGGCTGCCCTCCTCGTAGAGGTCATGGAGCGCGTCGTACGGCTCGGTCTCGAAGCCGTAGAAGTCGGCATCGGCGCGCGCGATGTCGACGAGGTCCTCGAGGTGCGGGAGGAAGCTTGCGAAGTCGTCGTTCGCGCGCGCCCGCTCCCAGGCACCATATCCCGCAGCAGCGGCTTCGCTCGACCGGCGCACGTGCGCCGCAGGGATCTTCGTCGACAGCTCGAAGTTACGGCGCCACTCACGCGCCTCCGGACCATCGGGATCGACCTCCTCCACCGCGGTGATGAGCCGATCGAGTTCGGGCGACGTGCCGCGCTCGTGCAGCACGGTGCTGAGCGCACCCATCGTGCGGCCGCGGCCGGCTGCGCCCTTCGCGGGCAGCTTGGTCTGCTGGTCCCACCCGAGCAGCGCCATCGCGGCGCCGAGGTCGCGGTAGTCACCCACGTAGGCGCGGAGCGCGCGGTGCGCGTCGGTCGCCTCGTCGTCGGTGAGCCAGGATGCCGCGGTTGCTGCTTCGGTAGTCGGATTCATGCAGTGATGCTACCACTGC
>JAOPYW010000321.1 GCA_025964405.1 Thermoleophilia bacterium
GGAAGCGTCAAGAAGAACACCGGCTCGATGTTCAACGCGGTCAGCGCGATGATCCACAGCCGCATGCTGCCGACCGAGCGCAGCGTGCGCGCACAGCTCCCCCGCCCTGCGGTCGCCGTCGTCGAGCCGAAGCCGACGGAAGCCCAGCTGCGCAGTGCGCCGCTCGCGACCATGCCCGGCACGCCCGACCTCGAGCTCGCCAAGAAGAACGCCGCGGCGACGGTGGCGAAGATCGACTGGTCGAAGCCCGACATCCTCATCTGGGTGCCGGGCACGGGCGTGCACAAGCTCGACACCACCTGGACCAAGGGGGCAGCGAAGCAGTTCGGTGAGCGCGCGTCGGTCGTGATGGTCGACTACCCCGCGTCGCAGGATTTCCGTGGCAGCGCGTCGACCGGCATGGAGACCCTGCGTCTCGTGCTCGCCGAGGTCGCGAAGCAGGGCGGCAACCACCGCGTCATGGTCGGCGGCCAGAGCCAGGGCTCGATGGTCGTCGCCGACACGATCGCCGACCCGGCGGTGCACGCTGCCGTCGACCGCGTCATGCTCTACGGCAACATGGGCCTGGCGCTCAACCACTACGACGACGGGCACGACCCGAAGGTCGTCGAGCTCAACGACGCGCACGACCCGATCCGCCACAGCGGCGCGGTGCGCGAGCAGTTCATGAACGCGATGCACGCGAAGGAGACGGGCATCAAGCTGAAGGACATCCCCGACCTGGTCGTGGGCGTCGTCGGCAACCTCAACCTCGTCGGCTACTGGCAGACGATGGCGAACGACACCGCGCGCTGGGACAAGTCAGACCCGCACCAGTACACCGCGCAGCACAAGGCGGGCCTCGAGTGGCTCGACACGGGCACGGTGGCGCCGGGCGAAGAGACCCGCATGTTCCACTAGCGCGCGACGTCAGCCGTCGGTGCCCAGCGGCACCTGCGCGACGAGTCGGGTGGGTCGCTCGTCGAGCGACCAGACCTCGAGCGTGCCCCACGACCCGGTGAGCGGCAACGCAGCTTCGACCTGCGCGCGCGCCGCAGCGCGATGGGGTTCGGGCACTGCGTAGGCGAGCGTCACGTGCGGGGTCAGCTCGCGGTCGAGCGCAAGCGGGTCGAGCAGGTCGTCGTCGATCAGGCTGAGGAGCTGCGCGCGGGCGGCGTCGAGCGACTCGCGGTCGCGAGGTTGCACGTGGACGATGCGCCCCGACCCGAACACGCCGACCGACGTGAACGCGGCCTCGGGGCCGGCGGCGGTGAGGGCTGCGGCGGCGGCGTGGGCGGCCGCCTGGTCGGCGACGGCGGCGCGCAGCAGCGTGAGGTGCGGGTGGAAGCGGGGGGCGGTCGCGGCACCGGGAGCGAGCAGGCCGGCAGCCTCGAGGGCGTGGGCGACCGCGCGCAGCTCCCCATCGAGCGCGGGGCTGGGCCGCACCTCGTAGCTGAAGGCGTGGCGCGGGTCATGCACGAACCCGCCGATCGTTGGAGCGACGTCTGCCATGCGGCGATCGTACCCGGCCGGGTCGCACCGACATCGAACGGTTGGAATGGATCGGGCGGATTTCGCGATAGCAGGGAGTAGGCGCACTGCATCCGGGACGGTGCCGCGCCCTGCACGGACGGGACATCCAGCAACATCGGGGACGAGCTGTGGCGCTGCCAGCAATCGAGAACGTGCGCGTGATCCTGGGCGGGTCACGCATCGTCGACGAGACCGTCGACATGATCGGCCGCGCGAAGACGTCGCTGTCGGGTGAGTTCTTCACCGCGAACGAAGACGTCAGTCGCGCGGCGCTCAGGGCCGCGTGGCACGACCGCGACGTACCGGGGAGCGCACTGATCACCGCACACCCGCAGTCGATCGAGCAGCTCGAGGGCATCCGCGGGCCGCGCACGGCGGTGACGCTCTACGGGGCGCTCGCGCCGCACACCGCGCCGCGCGAGTTCATCCACACCAAGTCGGTCGCGATCAACAAGGATTCAGCGCCCGAGGCCATCCTCGGCTCGGCGTCGCTCAGCCCCGACTCGCGCTGGCGGTTCGAGGCGGCGGGCCACGTGCAGGGCGACGTGGCGCGGGCCGTGCATGAGCTGCCCGATGCGGCGGCGTCGGGTGACTGGCAGCGCCAGCGCGACTCGATCGAGTGGGCGCAGTCGCTCGGCATCTACCTGACCGACCCGGTCAGTCGCGGCCGGGGCCTGCCGAACATGATCTCCGAGCTCATCGCGACCGAGCCGACGCACCTCACGGTCGCGACGAAGTCGTTCTTCAACGTCGAGGTGGCCGAGCAGATCGCGCGGCGCCACGCCAGCGACGGGCTCCCCATCGACGTCATCGTCAAGCGCATCGACGAGGAGAGCGAGCGCGTGCTGCGCACGGCAGGCGTCAACCTGCTCAAGCCGGCCGACGACGTGCCCGAGATCCACGGCAACGTCACCGTCGCGACCGGCCTCGACCAGGCCTACGTCGGCTCGCTCTGGTTCTCGCGACGCAGTGCACTCGACGACGCGCATCCGAACCCGTTCACGGGCGGCGGCGGCACGCTCCCGCGACCGCAGTGGTGGGACCGCTCGCGCGAACTCGGGTTCCTGACGAGCGACTCGCGCGCCGTCACCGACCTGCAGGAGGGTGTCGCGAACCTGCTCAAGCCCCACGGCCACGACTTCCAGGCGGAGGTCATCCGCCCCACCGCTGCGGCGCGCGCCGAGCTGCGACGCTTCGGGATGTTCACGCAGTGACGCTCCTCGCACCCATCGCAGCCGAGCACGTGCGCGGCATGGTCACCGGCGGGCGCGAGGCGCTGGCCGCGCTGACCGAGCGCGTCGGCGCGGGCGACTCGAACATGCTCTTCGAGGTCTTCCAGCTCAACGA
Source organism: Thermoleophilia bacterium (assembly GCA_025964405.1). Classification (GTDB taxonomy): domain Bacteria; phylum Actinomycetota; class Thermoleophilia; order Gaiellales; family SKUG01; genus JAGQUL01. The sequence goes on from JAOPYW010000321.1 coordinate 2,860, forward strand.
CCACGAACTGCTCTCGGCGATGCACGCCGCGACGGGCGCGGGCCGGCGGCTCGACGTGCTCGCCGACGCGCGGGTGGTCGCGGGCGGCGCGCAGCAACAGATCGACGCGGCGATTCGGGCAAGTGGTGGCGCGGGCCGCACCTACGGGGAGACGCACCTGACCCACGCCGGCGAGGAGTACTTCCAGCACGGCAAGACGTACCACTTCGCGACGGCGGCAGGGCCCGAGGCGTGGATGACGAACCTCGCTCCCATCCCCGACACCGCGAACCGCACGGAGATCTCACTGGTCCTGCGTGGCGATGCGGCGGCCGCCGCCCAGCTCGTCACGCGGGATGCGGTGGCGGGCGGGCTTCGCCGCGGCGCCGCCTCGATCGATGCAGCCGCAGGCGTCGGCGTGCTTGTCAACGACCCCCTGCGCGACCGACGCGTACTGAGCGAGGGCATCTTCGAGCTGCTCCGCGACCAGCCCTCGGCCCGCGACCTGCTCGTGATCACCAAGGGCCTCGAGGATGCGGCCTCGACGAGCGCGATCATCGACGCGCATCGGGTCGGGCGCGACGTGCGCGTGTTCGTGCGCGACATCGCAGCGGCCGACGCGGCGCGCCTCGCCGACGCGCAGGTACCGACGTGGGTCGTCTCCGGAGGCCTCAAGCCGCGCGTCAACGGCATCTTCGCGGGGGAGCGCGGCGTCGTCGGTACGGCGTTCCTCTGGCGCAACATGGTGGGCGCGGCGGCCGAGGCGACCTCGCGCGACGTCGGGGTGCTCCTCGACGGGGCGACCGGGGCCTCGGTGCGCGGCGCCGCACTCAACGCCGCGACGCGCGGCCAGGTACACACCCCGCTCGCGGACGCCGTGGCGCGCGGCCAGCTCCCCGAACACATCTAGGCGCCGGGCGCGCTAGTGACCCGAGCTGAGCGCGAGGCCGGTGATGCCCGCGACGACCAGGCCGAGGCTCGCGACGCGCAGCGCGCCGACCGACTCGCCGAGCCAGGTGATGCCGACGATCGCCGCGCCGACGGCCCCGATGCCGGTCCACACCGCGTAACCCGTGCCGACCGGCAAGTCGCGGAGGGCGCGCGCGAGGAGCGCGAAGCTGGCGACGCCCGCGACCGCGAACACGAGTGTCGACGGCAGGTGGGTGAAGCCGTCACTGCGCTTGAGGGCGATCGCCCAGACCACTTCGAGCAGGCCGGCGAACACGAGCAGCATCCACGACATGGAGCACCTCCATGCACGCCGTCGTCGCTCCGGGTACGGCACGCGCTCTCGTCCGGTCACGCTCGAAGGGGCGTGCCTGGCCACGGTAGCACGGGGTCATCCTGTAGGCTTTTCCAGTTACCTGGAGGGGTGACCGAGCGGTCGAAGGTGACGGTCTTGAAAACCGTTGAGGGTGCAAGCTCTCCGTGGGTTCGAATCCCACCCCCTCCGTATGACTGCGAGGCACGCGTCGATGAGCCCCCAACTCCACCACGCTCGATTCTCCGAACTGGACCTCGGCACGATGTACGACCTGCTCGCGCTGCGCAGCCAGGTGTTCGTCGAGGAGCAGGGAAGCGTGTATCGCGACGTCGACGGGCGCGATCGCGAGCCCGGCGCCGAGCACTGGTGGTACTCCGAGGAGGGCCGCGTCGTCGCCGTGCTCCGGGTGCTCGCGGAGCCCGATGGATCCACGCGCATCGGCCGCGTGTGCACCCACCCCGACGCGCGGGGGCGCGGCCTGGCCGCGCAGCTCGTCACGGCAGCGGGCGCGGGGCGCACCGGCGACCTCGTGCTCGCGGCGCAGTCGCAGCTGCGCGGGTGGTACGAACGCCTCGGCTACGAGGTCGACGGCCCACCGATCGACGACGCCGGCATCGAGCACCTCCCGATGCGCCGCCGCGCCACGCCCGGTTGACCCGCGACGGTGTCAGTCGAGGGGGGCGATGGGGTACGCTCGCGACCGTACGCGACGTAGCAGCAGCAGGAGCGCTCACCATGGATCGAGACCCGCAGGGCGAGGATGGCTACACGGCACCGGTATCGGCGATTCCCTCCAAGGGTGGCGGATCCGGCTCACGAACCCTCGGCGAGTGCTTCCGCGCGTTCGCAGCGCGGCTCTCGCCGCGGGTGCTCGCAACGTGCGTCGCCCTCGCCGTCGCGCTTCGGGTGTACGTCGGCGGCTGGAGCTGGCGGGACCTGGTCGTGGTCGGCTTCATGCTCGTCTTCGCGCCGTTCTTCGAGTGGGCCGTGCACGTCGTCGTGCTGCACGCGCGGCCGAAGCGCGTCGGCCGCTTCACCATCGAGCTGCCGAACGCCGAGGACCATCGCATCCATCACGAGGACCCGGCCAACCTCGCGCACGTGCTGCTCCCGACCCGCACCCTGCCGATCAACCTCGTGGCGATCGCGGTGGTGGCGGTCGGGGCGGGCACGCTCGTGCACGCCGTGTTCGGTGGCGACTGGAACGCGCTCGCCGCTGCAGGCCTCATGGTCTCCGCCCTCTACCTGTTCGCGTACGAGTGGAGCCACTTCCTCATGCACAGCCCGTACCGCCCGCGAACCCGCTACTTCCGATCGATCTGGAAGAACCACCGGCTCCATCACTACAAGAACGAGCACCATTGGTTCGGCGTGACCTCCGTCGTCGCCGACCACGCCCTCGGCACCGCTCCCGACCAGACCGTCGTCGAGCGCTCCGACACGGTGCGCTCCCTGCCCTCATGACCGAGGCAGCGACCGAACTCGTGGTGCGGCGCGCCACGATCGGCGACGCTGACGCGATGATCGCCTTCGCCGAGCGCAACGCCGAATTCCTCCGCCCGTTCGAACCCGTGCGGTCGGCAGGGCGCAGCACCGCCGACCAGCTCCGCGAACGGTTGACGGCGACGTTGCCGAACGGCCAGATCGCACACATGCCGTACCTGGCGTGGATGGGCGAGGAGCTGGTCGCGACCGTCAACGTCAGCAACATCGTGCGCGGCGCGTTCCAGAGCGCACACCTCGGCTACGCGGTCGACGCGGCGTGGAACGGACAGGGCGTCGCCACCGCTGCGGTGGCGGCAACGGTGCACGACGCCTTCACGACGCTCCGCCTCCACCGACTCGAGGCCGGCACGCTGCTCGACAACCACGCCTCGCAGCGCGTGCTGGAGAAGAACGGCTTCACCCGCATCGGCATCTCACCCGGGCACCTGCAGATCGCGGGCGCGTGGCAGGACCACGTGCTCTACGCGCGGGTCAATGATGCCCTCAGCCCTGTGCAGCTCGCGGGTAACTGACACCGCGCTGCCCTACGCGAAGGCCTGGAAGTCGTCCCACTTCGTCTCGTAGGCGCGGGTGACGCGCACGGCTCCCGTGTTCACGTCGACGTACCCGAAGACGTAGCGGTTGTCGGAGAAGCGCAGCCCGTCGAACAGCAGCTGCGCGCCGCCCGCCGAGTAGCAGAGGTGGTAGAGCTCGGTCTCCTGTGCCGGATCGATGAGCGTCCGCTCGGTGCCATCCGACGTGTCGTAGATCGTGGTCACGTAGTGGCCGTCGGCGTTCAGGCCCGAGAGGAACAGGTGGTTGAGCACCGCCTTGCCGATCGACAGCTTGGTGATCGCCGTCGTGGTGATGCGCTCGACGTCGGGATACATCCGCACGAGGTGGCTGAATCCGTTGCCGCTGGAGGTGGCCGCGTAGACCTTGCCGCTGAAGGTGCGCATGAACGGCATGGTGATCGCCGTGCAGTAGTAGTACCCACAGGGCTCCATCCCGTCGAAGCGCGCACCGGTACGGGCGTCGCCGATCCAGTCGACCGGATCGACGGTGCCGGTGGCCGAGATGACTCGACGGACCGCAACGGCGTTGCCACGCGTGCCGTAGTAGACGTTGCCGTCGGGAAACTCCTTGAGGAAGGTCGACTCGTAGATCTCGATCGAGTGGAGTGACCCGTCGGGCGCGATGCGGCGGAGCCAGCCGTGGTAGCTCGTCGTCGTCGAGCCCGTCACGAACACCGTGCCGTCACCCTTGACGAGGAAATCGCTCATGCGCGCGTAGTCGGTGACGAGGTCGCGGTGCTGGGTGCCGTCGAACCGACGGAGCACGGTCGGACCGGTCGCATCCTGCCCTGCGTAGTAGACCGCGCCGGAGTCGTCGAACTGCACGACGTCGGTGTCGTGGGCGCCGCCCCACCAGGTGGAGGTGAGCCGATCATCGACGCAGCTCGGCACGCCGGATTCGCGGTCGACCGCCACGATGATGCACCGTGCGTCACCGGTGTCGCCGCCGAGTGACATCGGGTAGTGGAGGATCAGGTAGGTGATGCCCGTCGGTGAGATGAGGAACTTGCGCACCGACAGGCTCCCGGTCGTGACCGCGTCGGAGACGGCACCATCGGCGGCCACGGCATCGAGGTTGGAGCCGGGGCCTGACGTCGAGCTGTTCGCGCTCGTGAGCGCGAGCCCGACCGCCCCCTTGAGCGCGAGGCGCACGGGCGCGGCAGGCGTCGCCGGCTCGGCGCCCAGGCCGTTGCAGGCCTTCTGGGCGACTCGCGCGGTTGCTGCGATGGAGGTGGCTTCGCGCAGGCGCGTGGTACGTGTGCTGCCCTTGGCGAGCCGCGCGGCGGCCTTGGCGTTGAGCACGGCCTGCTTGTAGCTGGTGAAGTAGGCGCCCGATGCCGTTCCGGCGAGCCACTGCCACGAGCGCGTGCTCGTGCGGCCGCAGGTGACGGCCCCCGTGACCCGAAGGTTGGTCGCCGTCAACTTGCGTGCGCCGTTGGGCTGCTCGCACGCCGGGCCTTCGAGCTTGACGCGCTTGAGCAGCGCCGCAGCCTGCCGTCGGTACAGCTTCGCCCGACCGCCCGAGATGGCGCGCGCCATCTTCGCGAGGTTCGCGGCCTGGCGTGCATAGGTCACGTAGCCGTCGCCGTAGTAGTTCGTGACCGGCAGCCACTTCGCGCTGAACTTGCCGCAGTACGTGCCGTCGATCGACTTCACCTTGCCCGCAGTGAGGCGCTGGGCGCCCGCATACTGCGTCGGGTAAGACGCGGCTGATGCCGCACCGACTCCCAGCATCATCGTCACCACGGCACAGCCCAGCACGACCCACGACCCACGCATACGTCCTCCCCAGAACGTCGTAACACCCATCCATGCATCGGACGGTTGGGGCGTCTGACTGAGCGGCGAAGATGTAAGGAATTTGCGCAGCGTCCAGCCGCGTGCGCGATGGGCACCCAAGGCCGGCCAGGTGCAGGTCAGGGTGCGTACGCCTGCTCGGCCGTGCAGAACCAGGTCGTGCGGCCGCCGACCGTGGCTCGGCCCAGTGGAGCCTGACAGCGCGGGCACACACCTCCCGGCGTGCGGTGCGTGATGAAGCTGCCGGTGTGTACGCCCCCGAGTTCGATGGCCGAACGCGTGGCGCGACGGAGCACGCGGCGCAGCTCGTCGAGCTCCGCGTCGGCGAGATCACTCGCCGGGCGAGCCGGAGCTTGGCGCGCGAGCCAGAGTGTCTGGTCGGCGAGCAGGTTGCCCACGCCAGCGATCGCGTGCTGGTCGAGCAGCCGCGCCTTGAGCGGCGCGTGACTCCTACCGATGCGCCTGCGGAACTCGTCGCGGGAGATCTCCATCGCGTCAGGACCGAGCCGATCGATGTTCGGGTCGAGCACCACACGCCCGAGCCGGCGCTTGTCGAACAGCGCGAGCTCACCGCCGTCCGCGAAGCGCACGCTGAAGCGGGTCCAGGGCGAATCGGCGGGGCCCATGCTGCGCGGCTGGGGGTCGCCACCCGAGAACTCGTCGACGATGATGCGTCCGCTCATGCCGAGGTGCAGGCCGAGCACGGGCCCGTCACCCGAGAGCTCGCACCACATCGACTTGCCGCGCCGACACGCACGCTCGATCGTGCGTCCCACCAGTGCTGCCGCGATCTCACCCGGAGCGTGCGGCCGACAGACCCAGGTGTCGGAGTCGTCGACCGCGACGATCTCGCGGTCGAGCGCATGGTCGGCGATCACGGAGCGGGCGCGTTCGACTTCGGGCAGCTCGGGCATGGCGGGTGCGGCTCCTCGTGTCAGTCGCAGTCGTCGGCGAAGGCACCGGTGGGCGTGCGCGGCTCGCGCCACGCCGTCGCGCCGAGCATGGCATACCCCGTCACGTCGGGATGATTGCCATCGTCGGTGCGGTCCTTCGGCATGCGGTCGGGGTGCGCGGGGTCGTCGAGGGTCGCGAAGAACGGCAACACGGGCACGCCCCCGCGTTTCGCGAGTGCGTGGACCTTCGCGTTGAGGTCTCGGATCGGCTGGGCCGACGTGGGGTAGCCGTTATTCCAGGGCAGCACGTCTGCGAGCGCGACCTGCAGGCCGTCGCCCCGCGCGCGCTCGGCCAGGCAGGCGAGGTCGTGCGCGGCCTCGTCGATGTCGCGCCCCTGCACGATGTCGTTGATGCCGCCCTGGATCACGACGGCGTCAGCGCCTTTCGTGCAGGCCTCATAGCGCGCAGCGATCTCGTCGGTGCGCTCACCCCACACGCCGCAGTTGCGCAGCGTCGCTCCGCCGCGGGCCCGCACCGAGCGCTGCCACTGGCTCCGTTCGTCGACCTGCTCGAAGCCCTTGCGGGTCGCGGGGTCGGGATCCCAGAGTGGGCTGCCCGCCACGATCGAGTCGCCGAGGGTCGCGATGACGCGGTCACTCGGCACCGCCGCGATCGACCCGCCCCGCACGGCGTCGGGATCCGGGCGTACGTCAGCCGGGGCGCCGTCACCGCGCTGGGCACCACACCCGGCGACCGCGAGGGCGCAGAGCACGAGTACGGCTCCCCCGCTACGGATGCGGAAGGTCGAAGATCGAGGTCGGGCAGGGAGCATGCAATGACCTACGCGCAGCGCGGCGGAGCGGTTCACCTGACGAGGTCGTGGCTGTCTTCGATGAGGTCGCGCACGAGCTGGTCGGGGGCATCTCCGTTGAGCGTGATCGTGACCCAGTGGCGCTTGTTGAGGTGATAGCCCGGGACGATCGACTCGTAGTCGGCGCGTAGCGACTCGAGCAACTCCGGGTTGCCCTTCAGGCTCACGGTCAGCGGCTCCGTGTCTCGGCGGGTGAGCGCGAAGATCTTGCCGCCGACCTTGAACACGGCGGTGTGTGGTCCGAACGGGAAGCTCTCGTCGGAGCCGGCCTGCTCGAGGCAGAAGGAGCGGAGTGCGGCAGCATCCATGCAGTCAGGCTAGCGCGTAGTCTGCGGGCATGCAGACGTCCGACTTCGCCAATCCCACGTTCGAGTACGACCACACCGACCCCGCGCAGTTCGCCGCGGGAATGGTGCGACCCGGCAAGCAGTTCGGGGCGACCCAGACGGGTGTCAGCCTGTACGAACTGCCGCCCGGAACGTCGAACTGCCCGTACCACTACGAGTACGCCGAGGAGGAGTGGGCGATGCCGCTCGACGGGCCCGTGACGCTGCGGGATCCCGACGGCGAGCACGTGCTCGCACCGATGCAGCTGGTGTTCTTCCCGCGCGGGCCGAAGGGTGCGCACCAGCTGCGCAATGACGGCGACCAGCCCGTGCGTATGCTCATGTTCGGAGCGGTGACCCCGATCGCGGCGAGCGTCTACCCCGACAGCGACAAGATCGGCATCTGGACGGGCGACCCCGACGCCGACGGACTGTTCCGACGCGCGTCGAAGGTGGAGTACTACACCGACCAGCCGGGCGTCGACGCCTAGGAGTCGGCGCGAAGGCTGCGGAGCGCAGCTTCCCAGCGAACGAGTTCGTTGAGCATGACGGTCGACGACTGCTGCATGATCTCGTTCGGCACGACGGCACCATCGTCGTCGATGAACTGCGTGAAGAAGGGCAGTGACACCGCTTCGACGAGCGGCACGACCTTGAGCGCGACGAGCGCCTCCTTGGTCGTGACGGCGGCGCGCAGGCCGGCCGACACGCCGCCGTAGCTGACGATGCCTGCGGGCTTGTAGGCCCATTCGCGGTTCACGAACGTGAACGCGTTCACGAGTGCGGCCGGCATGAAGTGGTTGTACTCGGGGATCACGAAGAGGTACGCATCGGCGCGCGCGACCGAGGCGGCCCAGGCCTTCGTGTGCTCGTGCTCGTAGACGCCGCTCGCGGGATGCTGCGCCTCGTCGTAGTTGGGGAGGTCGACCTGCTTGAGGTCGACGACCTCGACCTCGAAGCCGCCGTGGTCGCGCGCGCGCTGCGCGATCCACTCGGCGATGGCAGGTCCCTGGCGGCCCGGGCGTGTGCTGGCGATGATCACTTGAAGGAGCGGCATGGGCGGTAGTCTGCACGCATGGACGTCCTCGAAGCAATCCAGCAGCGCCGTACCGTCAAGAAGTACCTCCCGGATGCCGTGCCGGCGGAGCAGCTCGACTGCATCCTCGACGCAGCGAAGTGGGCGCCCTGCCACCGCATGACCGAGCCGTGGCGATTCCGGGTGGTTGGGCCGGTGACGCTCGGGCGTCTCGCGACCGTGGCCGGGGAGGGTGCGGCGAAGCTGATGCGCGCGCCCACGCTGGTGGTGGCGTCGTATGCGCCGAGCCCCCTGCCGCTGCACGCCGCCGAGGACGAACAGGCAGCGGCGTGCGCGATCTACGCCGTGTTGCTGGCCGCTGAAGCGGAGGGCCTCGCGAGCTACTGGCGCACGCCCGGCATCCTGCGCAGCGAGGAGGGCCGCGCCGCCCTGCAGCTCCCCGCCGAAGAACGCACCCTCGGCCTCCTCCACTTCGGCCTGCCGAAGAAGTCGCGCCCCGAAGCCCCACCCCGCCAGGGCACCGACGCCTACGTCACCTGGCTCGACTGACACGCATCAGGCCGGAACGATCCGGGCCGTCCGTGGAACGGCGGGGTCGCGAACCTCAGGTAGGTGAGGGCGTGTGCGTGGTGAGGGCAAGGAGCGCCAGCGTGGGATCGAGGGGACAGCACTGTAGTGCGGACCCGAGAGCAGGCGCGCAGCGCGACGCAGCCATCGCCGCGCACACGCCCGAACGACGACGGGGTGACACTCGTGAGAGTGTCACCCCGTAACCGTCTACCGGATCGGTTGGAAGGCGGTGAAGCCCTCCCAGCATCGTCGTACTAGCCGACGATGAACTTGGTGCCCTTGACCACGGCGAGGGTGCCGTTGATCGTGCGCGTGCCGTCGAACGCCTTCGGCGCCGGGTTGAGCCCGAGGATCGTGCGGACCCACGCGGCGTGGCGAGCCTCGATCGTCACGATCGAGCCAGCAGCCTTGAGCACGGCGTCGTTGTAGACACGCGTGACCTGGCCGAGGTAGGCGGCGACGCCGGTCTCCTCGAGCGCGAGCGACGTTGCGAGGAACGTCTTGTCGGTGCCGTTCGAGCCGCGGAAGTTGAACTTCGGCTTCGCGACCGGCTTACCGCCGAGCTTCGGGATGGTGGCGAGCAGTGCCTTGACGTGTGCGGTCTCGTGCGAAGCGACGACCTTGGCGAAGTGCGCGTTGGTGCGGTTGAGCTTCTTGGCGTTGACGGCCTGGACGTAGAAGGCCTGCTCCAGGTACTCGAGCGTCAGCGCGTAGTTGAGGATGTCGATGTCCTGCTTCGTGCTGTTGGTGCCCGAGGTGTTCTGTGCGAGGGCGCCGGCCGGTGAGGCGAGTGCACCGGCGATGGCGATTCCGGAAGCGCCGACGGCGAACTTCTTGAGGAAGTCGGCGCGGGTGGAGCCGGCGACCGACTCGGTAGCGGCCTCGAACGACTCGGAGATGGCACCTGAGGGATCGATCTCCTCCA
>JAOPYW010000326.1 GCA_025964405.1 Thermoleophilia bacterium
CACCACGTCGACACCGGTGACGCTCGGCATCTCGAAGGTGGATCCGGGTTCGACACGACGCTCCCACGCGGTGCGTGTGCCGACGCGCTCGAAGCCGAGCACTGCCCAGGCGTCGAGTTCCGCCTCCGGCGCGTTCACGAGATGCGCGACGATGCGGGTCGGCGTCCCGGCCGGGCGCCACGCCTCCACGGAGGCCACCACGTGCTGCGCGGCGTCGTAGGGGTGGAGCATCGCCACCTGCAGGTTGACGCTCGCGCCGGCATCGACGTCCTGCACGAACGCGTTCGCCGTCGCCACGAGCTCACCGGCCCGTTCGACCAGGTAGAACGCCGATGCGCTCGTCCACTCGGCGGCTCCGCGCCGCTCCTGCACCGTTCGCGTGCGCTCCGTCCTGACGGAGTTCTCGAACGCCACGAATCGTTCCATCGACGGGATGTCGTCGATGTCGACCTCGATCACGCGCAGGCCGTCAGCCATGCCTACAGCATCGACGTCGGGTCTTCGAGGTGCTGGGCGAGCGTCTGCAGGAAGGCGGCACCAACGGCGCCGTCGACGGCGCGATGGTCGCAGCCGAGCGTGATCGTCATGATCGGGCGAATCACCACGCGGCGGTCGACGACGACTGCGCGGTCGGCCGTGCGACCAACCGACAGGATGGCCGCGGCGGGCGGGTTGAGCACGGCGGTGAACTCGTCGATGCCCATCATGCCCAGGTTCGAGATGGTGAACGTGCCACCCTCGAACTCGGTGGGGTGCAGCTTGCCGTCGCGCGCCTTCTTGACGAGCGCCGAGCGGTCGGCCGCGATCTCCTTGACCGTCTTCACGTGCGCGTCGCGGATGACCGGAACCACGAGCCCGGCGGGCGTGGCGACGGCCATGCCGACGTGCACGTCGGCGAACTTGAGGATGGCGTCACCGACGAAGTGCGAGTTCATGTCGCGGTGCTGGCGCAGTGCCACGGCCGCGGCCTTCGTGAGGATGTCACTGACCGTCGGACGGGTCGCGCCCTCCGGCACCGACTTCAGCATGCGCGCGCGCAGCTCGTTGGCGGCGGTCATGTCGATGTCACGCGTCAGGTAGAACGCCGGAGCCGCCCACGCCTCGGTCAGTCGGCGCGCGATCGTGCGGCGCATCGACGTCAGCTCCACGCGCTCGACGCCCGGGCCTGCGAGACCGGCCGACGATGCGACCGGAGCCGGGGCGGCCTGGGGAGCGGCAGTCGCAGCCGGCGCCTCGGTGCCTTCGATGTCGCGTGCGACGATGCGGCCGTCAGGGCCCGTGCCCGCGACGCCCTCGAGTGCGATGCCCTTCTCCGACGCGATGCGGCGCGCGAGCGGCGAGGCCTTCACGCGGGTGTCAGTCGACGCAGCCGGTGCGGCAGCGGGCGTCGCGGCCGGACCAGGCGTGGCGGCAACGGGAGCTGCGGGCGTGCTCGGTGTGGGCGTCGCGGTCGGGGCGGGGGCTGCCGCGGCGGCAGCGGGCGCGGGGGCGTCAGCAGGCGCATCGCCGTCGGGAATCGACTCGCCCTTGGCACCGATCCACGCGAGCGTCGTGCCGATCGCGACGGTCTCGCCCTCGCCGACGAGCACCTTGAGCACGACACCGTCGGCCGGCGCTTCGACCTCGACGTTGACCTTCTCGGTCTCGACCTCGTACAGGTCGTCACCCTTGGCGACGGCGTCGCCCTCGGCCTTGAGCCACTGGAGGACCTTGCCCTCGTCCATGCCCTGTCCGAGGCGGGGGAGCTTCACCTGGGTCGCCATCGTTGAACTTCCTTTGCTTGCTGCGGTCGAGTTCGTCAGGCCGTCGCGTAGGCGACGCGGCGAACCGCTTCGAGGATCTCTGCCTTGCCGGGAACCAGGTGGCTCTCGAGCTCGGGCGCGAACGGAACCGGCGCCCACTTCTCGCCGACGCGCAGCACGGGGGCGTCGAGGTAGTCGAACGCGTGCTCCTGCACGAGCGCGACGACCTCGCCACCGAAGCCACCGAACGTGACGGCTTCGTGCGCGACGATGCAGCGGTTGGTCTTCTTGACGCTCTCGACGACGATGCCGAGGTCGAAGGGCTGGAGCGTGCGGGGGTCGATCACCTCGAGCGAGATGCCGTCGGTGGCCTGCAGCTCCTCGGCAGCCTCGAGCGCGACCCAGGGCATCGCGCCCCACGCCACGACCGTGCAGTCGGTGCCTTCGCGCAGGATGCGGCCCTTGCCGATCTCGCCGACCTCCTCGGGATCCTCGCCGACCTCGCCCTTGCGGGGATAGCAGTCGCGGTGCTCGAGGAAGAGCACGGGGTTGTCGTCGCGGATGGCGGCCTTGAGCAGCAGGCGCACGTCGTCGGGCTGCGACGGCATGATCACCTTGAGCCCGGGGATGCCGGTGAACCAGTTCTCGACCATCGACGCGTGCTGCGCGCCCGACTGCCAGCCGGCGCCACCCTGCGAGCGGATGGTCAGCGGCAGGGTCACCTGGCCACCGGTCATGTAGCGCCACTTCGCGGCCTGGCCGACGATCGGATCCATGGCCATGGAGAGGAAGTCCATGTACATGATCTCGACGACGGGGCGGAGGCCACTCATCGACGCGCCCACGGCGGCTCCGACGATGCCCTCTTCGCTGATCGGCGTGTTGCGGATGCGCTCCGGGCCGAACTCGGCCAGCATCCCCTTCGAAACGCCCTGCGAGCCGCCCATGTCGGCGATGTCCTCGCCCATGAACAGCACGGTGGAGTCGCGTCGGAGCTCTTCGGACAATGCGGCCCTGATGGCCTCGCGGTACGTGATGATCGCCATGCCCCGGAGGCTATCGCATCGGGGAGGTCGAAGACGCGATGGATGTGCGAGCACACCGCGGCCCGCGTGCTACA
>JAOPYW010000356.1 GCA_025964405.1 Thermoleophilia bacterium
GCGCAGCGACGAGGTGCGCGCCGCGGCGCGCCAGCTCGCGCGGCGCGGCTACGTCGTGCGCACCTGGTCGGCCCGGGGCATCGGCCGTTCGGGCGGGCGCCTCGGCGTCGACGATCCCGACACCGACGTCGCCGACGTGCGCCGGCTCGTCGACGACCTCGCCGGACGGCCGGAGGTCGAGCAGGACGGCACCGGTGACCCGCGCGTCGCGGTCATCGGCACGTCACTCGGCGGGGGCCTCGCACTGCTGGCCGCCGAGTACGACCAACGCATCGATGCCGTCGTGCCGATCTTCGCGTGGTACTCGTTGCCGCAGGCACTGCAGCCCGGCGGCGTGCTCAAGCTCGCGTGGGCCGCCAACCTCTTCGCGGCGGGATCGGGTGACACCCGCACGGCTCGATCCTGCGGCGCGCTGGAGGTCACGCTCTGTGACCTGTGGTCGACCTCGGCCCAGGCCGGCGCGCTCACCCCACGCACGGTCGCCCAACTCGAGCAGCGCAGCCCGATGACGCGCATCGACGACCTGCACGCCCCGACCCTCATCGTGCAGGGCCAGTACGACAGCCTCTTCGACTTCGGTCAGGCCGCCGACCTCGCAGCGGCGCTCGCCGCCAACGACACCCCGCATCGGGTGGAGTGGGTGCGCGCCGGCCACGACGCTGGAACCGACCTCGACACGCAGCGCCACGTCGATCGCGCGGTCGACCGGTGGCTCCAGCGCCACCTGCGTCGACGCCGTGACACCGAGGTCGGGCCGGCGTTCACCGTGCAGCTCGGCTCCGGCCGCGGCTACGGCACGACCGCCACCTTCCCCCCACGCACCCGCCCCCACCGCGTCTCGCTCAATCCGGCCGACCACACCGATCGCGCGGGCCGCATGCGCTTCAGTTTCCCGCCCCTCGGGCTCCCCGCCGCGTCGACCACGCTGCCCGGCCTTGGTGACGTCACCGGCCTCGACGATGCCGTGGGCGTGCCCGCGGGCCAGCACGCCAGCTTCGAGGGCAACCGCGAGCCCGCCGGCCTCGAGCTCATCGGCAGCCCGACCGTGCGCCTGCGGATCGCCGCGAGCACGCCCGACGTCACGCTGTTCGTGCACCTGGTCGACATCGCACCGAGCGGGCAACGACTCATCCCGCGCGCGCTCGTCACGCCGGTGCGCGTCACCGATGCGCCCGCGCTCGACGCAGCAACCGGCGCGGAGGTCGAGGTGACCCTGCCCCCGATCGCCTGGCGCGTCGCCCCCTCGCACCGCATCGGGCTCGAGGTCGCGAGCACGAATGCGGGCTACGTCGCGAGCGCCGCTCCCCAGACGATCGCGGTCGGGCTCGACGAGCACGAATTCCTGACGGTGCCCGTGGTGCGGGGGCTCACCGTGGGCGATGACGGCACCGGGTCGGGCGTCGACCACACCGCGCGCAACCGGTTCGCGCTCGCCGGCGCGCTCGTCGCTGCAGCCCTGCTCGCCGCCCTCGTGGTCGCTCGGCTCGCGCGTCGCCGCGACCGGGCGCCGGCACGCCACGACCTCGCCGCGACACCCGTGGTCGTCGACGGGCTCGCCAAGCGCTACCGCGGCGGTGTCACGGCGGTGGCTGACGTCAGCTTCGTGGTGGAGCCCGGCTCGATCGTCGGACTCGTCGGTCCGAACGGCGCGGGCAAGACGACGGTCTTGCGCATGCTGCTCGGGCTCGCGCGACCGAGCGCCGGGCAGGCCTTCCTCTTCGGGCAGCGCGTGCGCCCGGGCACGCCGGCGCTGCGGCGCGTGGGCGCGCTCGTCGAGGGCCCGGGCCTCGCTCCCCACCACTCCGGACGACAGCACCTCGAACGGTACTGGGGCGCCACCGGCCGCCCGCGCGCCGAGGCCGACATCGCCGGCGCACTCGCCGCCGTCGAGCTCACGGGCGACGCCCACCGGCGCGTGTCGACCTGGTCGCACGGCATGCGCCAGCGGCTCGGCATCGCCCAGGCCCTGCTCGGGGAGCCCGACGTGGTCGTGCTCGACGAGCCGACGAACGGGCTCGACCCGGCGCAGATCCGCCACCTGCGCGAGCTCATCCGGGGCGTCGCCGCGTCGGGCCGCACGGTACTCCTGTCGAGCCACCTGCTGAGCGAACTCGAGCAGGTGTCGACGCACGTGGTGCTCCTGGCCGACGGTCGCGTGCTCGACCACGGCACGCTCGCCGACGTGGTCGGCGCGCACGACGACCTCGAGTCGGCGTTCCTCGCCGCGATCGCGGAGGCTGACGATGCGTGACGAACTGGCCCGCCAGCTCGGACGCCGACGCACCCGCCTGGTGCTCGGCCTCATGCTGTTCATCCCGCTCGCGCTCGTGCTGGTCTACGTGCTGCGCGGAGCGCCCGAACTCGCCCCCGGGGCGACGCCGTCGCTCCAGCAGCTCGCCGACGGTTCGGCCCTCGCGTTCACGAGCTTCGTGCTCTACCTCTGCGCGCCGCTGCTGCTGGTCGCGGTCGCCGCCCTGTTCGCGGGAGACAGCGTCGCGAGCGAAGCCGCGTGGGGCACCCTGCGCTACCTGCTCGCGGCGCCGGTCGCGCGCCGCCGGCTCCTCGCGCGCAAGCTCGTCGCCGCGCTCGCGCTCACGCTGCTCGCGCTGCTCCTGCTCGCGGGCACGTCACTCGTCGCAGGCCTCGTCGCGTTCGGGTGGCATCCGCTCGACACCCCGGTCGGCGGGAGCATCGCGACCGGCCCCGCGAGCTGGCGGCTCGTGCTCGCGCTGGCCTACGTGCTGGTCAGCCTGCTGCCGTTCGCCGCGATCGCGCTCTGGTTCTCGACGCTGTCGGAGTCGCCGCTCGCACCCGTGGCGGGCTCGGTCGGCGTGGCGGTGGTCGCGCAGATCCTCGACGTGCTCCCCACGCTCGGGCGCGTGCGTGCGGCGCTCCCCACCCACTACGCCTACGACTGGCTCGACTTCTACGTCGACCCGCCGAGCGCCACCGACGCCTCGGCCGGCGTGCTGCAGGCCGCGATCATCACGATCGCCGCGCTCGCCGCCGCGTGGTGGAGCTTCGCGCGCCGCGACGTCAACGGCTGAGGTACACCCGCGCACGAGCCGGGCGATCAAGCACTCGCGATCAGGCGGTCGCGATCAGGCGCTCGGCGGCTGGTGGTGCGCGTCGGCGGCGAAGATCTTCGTGACGCCGTCGACGAGCAGCACGAGCCGGCTGTCGCGCACCCAGGCGAAGTGGGCGTCGGCGTTGCCCTCGAAGTTGAGGAGCTGTGCGCCCACCGAGCCCGTGCCCGGAACAGGTGCGTCAGGCGCGTCGTGCGGACCCTTCGCGGGCTGGGCAGCGAGCGCGCGCACGTAGAAGCGGCTGCCGTCTCGGAACACGCCGGCGGCCGGGCTGTCGGCGCCGACCGACAGCGCGTAGGCGGCACGTCGGGCGTTGGCGAGGGAGTCGTAGCCGACCTGGCGACCGTAGCCGGTCTGCGCATCGAGGAGGCGGAAGAACCCGACCCCGTGCAGGTCGAGCAGCGCGGCCTCCGGAAGGCGTCGCATGCGGAAGCCGCCCAGCGCGTGGGCGCTGGGCGCCGCGGTGTTCGGCGCGGCGGCGATCGCGGCGGTCGTGGGCTGGGGCATCGCGGAGAGGATCATGGCGCGAACCTACCGCCTCGTCGGCGGGCATGCGGCAGATGCAAGGCCGCCCTTACGTCCAGCTCCGCCGAACCAGCGACGATGACCCGCGAAGCCCCGTTCGCTACCGCGACGTGCGGATCTTGTTAGAGCATATCGGACGAAGGTCAAGTAGCCGTGGTCGCTGCCGATAGGGCACAAATGCACCGCTCAGTCCGCATCCTGCCGCTCCTCCTGCTCGCGCTCGTCGCGAGCCTGGCTGCGGCACCGACCGCCGCTCACGCCGCGTCGACGCTCGGCTGCGCGGAGACCACGACCGGCACGAGCGACCTCGACTGGACGGCCGACATCCTGGCGGGCACCAACGCCCACCGCGCGACGCTCGGCCTGCCGGCGCTCATCCTCGACCCGACGATCACGAAGGCCGCGAGGTGGAAGGCCCGCGACCTCGGCCGACGCAACTACTTCGCACACGACGACCAGGCTCCGGCCGGTTCGGGCGAAGCCGCGCGATCGCCGTGGGACCGCCTCATCGACTGCGGTTACAACCAGCCGAGCTCATCGCGCGCCGAGAACATCGCCGCGGGCCAGACGTCGGGTGCCGCCTTCGTGACGGCGTGGATCAACTCCCCCGGCCACCGCGCGAACATCGAGAACGCGTCGATGCGCTACATCGGCATCGCGACGGCCCGCGCCGAAGCCAGCACCTACAAGACCTATTCGGTGCAGATGTTCTCGTCGAAGCCGGGCACCACGGCCGCTCCCACTCCCACTCCGACACCGACACCGACACCTACTCCCACCCCGACGCCGACGCCGACGCCGACCACCCCAACGCCGACGCCGACGCCGACCACCCCGAAGCCGACCACGCCGGCACCCACACCGACCAACCCTGCGCCGACGCCCACGCCCACGACACCGACCCCGACGCCGACGACCCCGACGCCCACCACGCAGACCCCGGTTCCGCCGCCGAGCACGACGACGGTCGAGCTGCCGTCGACCGAGGCGACGACCGACGTCTGCCCGGCCGACGATTCGGGCCTCGCCTACCGTGAGGACAGCTCCACCGGACCGATCCTCGTGACGTCGAACGCGACCGGATGCCTGCGCATCGACGCCGTCGCACCCGGCACGGGCACCGTCATCTACCGGGCGGCAACCCCCGAGGGCGCCACGTCGACGCCGGTCGTGCTGCGCGTCACGGTGACCGCCGATCGCTCACTCGACAGCCTCGACGGCGACGCCACCCCCGCCACACCGCCGCGCACGATCGTCAAGGGCGCGGCCGCGACCATCACCAAGACGCGCTGCCGCGGCCGCTGGTCGGTAGCCGGCTGGTGCTACACGCTCACGTCGCGCGCGACCCTGCTCCGCCCGAACGGCACGGCGATCGCCGGCGAGGCCGTGGCCGTGAACCGCCGCACCCTGGCCGGCCGGTCCGCGCTGCTCGGCACCGCGAAGACCTCCCGCACCGGCACCGCCACCCTCACCACGCGCCTCAAGCCTCCCGTGCGCGGCACCCGCGCCTGGCTCCTGGCGACCGTGCACACCGTGCAGCTGCAGTACCGTGGCTCCACCACGCTCCTGCCGGCATCTGCCGTGGTGACCACGCACGTCCGCTGACGCCGCGCTACGCTGCTGAACATGGTCACCGCGTTCGCAGCCCTCGTCTTCGCCGCCTCCAGCCTCGCCTGTGCGCATCGCCTGCGCACGGCGACCCGCGCCCGCGACTACCTCGTCTTCACGCCGTTCATCGTCGCCGCCTGGACCGCGCTGCTCACCACGCGCCACCCCACCGCAGGTTCGATGGTGCTCAACTTCCTGCTGCTCGACATGACGATCATGCTGCTCGCGTGCTTCGGCATCTTCCGCATGCTCGGCGCCTTCGACCCCGACCCGTGGGCGGCAGGCGACGACGGGCCCGGCGGCGACGACTCCGACCCCCGCGGCCCCAGTGCGCCCGAGGGGCCGCAGCTGCACACGGCTCCCCGCACCCCACGGCCCGCGGTCAGCGCCCGCCGGCCGCGCGGGACCGCGCGCACGCGCCTGCCGCGCACGGCTCCGGGCCAGGAGTAGGACTACCGCCACCCGATCGCGAACACACCACCATCGACACGCCACCCGATGACCACCCGGGAGCCGCCTGCAGATGCCACGCACCACCAAGCCCCGCGCCAAGCGCCGCACCGAGTCGCACTCCACGCGCCTGCGACAGCGCCTCGTCGCGCGCCAGGGCGGTCGCTGCCACTACTGCGACGCCCCGATGACGATGCGGAGCCGCTTCGACTCTCCGGTGCAGGCGACCGACGCCACCATCGAGCACCTCGTGCCGCGCGCCCTCGGCGGCGGCAACACCCCGCAGAACCTCGTCGCCGCCTGCAGCCGCTGCAACGCGCTCGGCGGACGCATCGACAAGTGGGCCATCGATACCTTCGGCGGCCGGCGCCTCAGCCGGGCCGAGCAGCACCGGGCCCGCCGCGCCGCCTGACGCCGCGCGCGCGAGTGGGCATACTGCCCCCATGACCTCCACCTTCCGCGAAGACACCGACGAGGGTCGCCTCGACCTCGACGTCGACGGCACCAACGTCGGCCACATCAACTACGACGTCGACGGCAGCGTCGCGACGATCGCCCACACCGAGGTCGACACCGCCTTCGAGGGCAATGGCTACGGCGGGGAGCTGGTGCGCGAATCGCTGCGCCGCTTCGACGAGCGCGGCATGACGGTGCGCCCGACCTGCCCGTTCGCGCTCGCGTGGATCAAGCAGCACCCGGAGTTCGCCGCACAGGTCGATTCGAGCATGCAGGCACAGGTGGCGTCGAACGGCCACGGCCAGCACTGACGGGCGCTGCTCCGCGCGGAATCGGGCATAGGGTGCGCATGGCCGACTTCACGAAGACCCAGCTCACCGACGTGACCGACATGGCGCCGCAGTACGACATGTCGCAGACGCTTGAGTCGCGCTTCGCGACGAAGCCGCTCGGGCTCGAACAGCTGGGGCTCAGCTACCAGTGCATCAAGCCCGGGCAGCGGCTTCCGTTCACGCACCACCACGAGCACCAGGAGGAGCTCTACGTCGTGCAGCGTGGTTCGGGCTTCCTCGAGCTCGATGGTGAGCGCGTGCCCGTCACCACGCTCGACGCGGTGCGGATCGCCGCGCAGGTGGAGCGCACGGTCGAGGCAGGCCCCGAGGGGCTCGACCTGCTGGCCATCGGCGCCCCGGCCGTGAGCGACGGCACCAACGACGCGGTCATGCCGACGTCGTGACGGCTGCGGATGCGGGCACGGGCGAGGGCCCCGAACGCACCCCTGACGGCCACCACATCGTGGTCGGCGGCCGGAAGTGGCGCGCGAGCGACCCCGCGATTCCCGACTCCTTCCGCTCCGAACTCGTGCACGAACTCATGGACGCACGCCGGGCTGTCGGGGCAGGCACGCGCGCGGGTGACGAGGAAGCCGTGACCCGTGCTCGCGCCCGCGTGCACGACGCCAAGGTGGCGCTGGGCGAACGCGGCGTCCCGTGGTGGGAGCCGCGCTCCGGCGAGCTGCTCGCCGAACGACTGGGGAGCGCGATGCGTGCGCTGCTGCGCCACCGCGCGCCGACCTCGACGATCTGCCCGAGCGACGCGGCGCGAGTCGCGGGCGGCGCCGAGTGGCGCACGCACATGGAGCTCGCGCGCGACGTGGCCTTCCGGCTCCAGGCCGATGACGTCGTCGAGGTGCGCGCTGCGGGCGAGCGCGTGCCCGCCCGTGACGAAGCTCACGGGCCCCTCAGGATCGCCCGCGCATCGCGGTTTCCCGAATAGCGCGGTTTCCCGAGTAGCGCCCGCACGCCCCACCCCTGCGCGGGCGGCGCGAGGTTTCGCAGGATGAGCTCCCAGCACTTGTGCGACCAGCGCTGCGTTCTCGCAGCGCTGGTCGCACAAGTGGCTCGACATCCAGCACTATTGCGACCAGCGTTGCGTTCTCGCAGCGCTGGTCGCACAAGTTGCCCGACATCCGGCCGACGAGCGTGCCCCTCCGATTTGCAAATATGCGGCTTGCATATATGCTGAGTGTAGATAAGGAGGACGCCATGCCACTCAACAGCACCATTCCCCGCCCGGTCGTCGCCGTCGACGTCGTCGTGTTGACCGTGATCGAGCAGCAGCTACGCTGTCTCCTGACACGCCGCGCCGCGGCTGAGGGCTCCGAAGCCTGGGCACTCCCGGGCGTGCTGGTGGCCCCCGAGGAAGCGCTCGACGCTGCAGCTGCCCGCGCCCTGCGCGACAAGGCGCAGCTCACCGGCGTGTTCTGCGAGCAGCTCTACACCTTCGGGGCGGTCGACCGCGACCCCCGGGACCGCGTGCTGAGCGTCGCGTACCTCGCGCTCCTGCCCGCAGAGCGCCTCGCGGGTACGGGGCTCGTCAACGCCTCCTCGGCCCTCGCCGTGGTCGAGCTTCCGCCCGAAGCCACGGACGCGGCCCACGCACAGCTCCACGTCACCGACGCGCAGGGCGCCGACATCGCGCTCGCGTTCGACCATGCGGAGATCATCGCGACGGCCGTGCAGCGCATCCGCGGCAAGCTCGACTACGCCGCGATCGGCTACGAGCTGCTGCCGGAGCGGTTCCCGCTGCGTGACCTGCAGCGCATGCACGAAACGATCCTCGGTCGGTCGCTCAACACCGACAGCTTCCGCCGCCGCATCCTCCAGTCGGGCCGCGTGACCGCGACCGGCGTGCGCGAGACCGGCACCACGTACCGACCCGCAGAGCTCTACACCCGCAACCGCGACCAGAAGCAGCACTACTGAGAAACCGAGGCTCCACCATGACTGACATCCGCCGCTACCCCATCGTTCGCCACATCCGCACCGAGCCGAGCAGCTACGTGCTGCACTTCCGCCGAGGCCGCCTCGTGCGGTCGGGCCGCGGTCTCGCCTTCGTCTTCCGGCCGAGCGTCGCGAGCCTCGTGCTCGTGCCGATGGACGACCGCGAGCTCGAGCTCGTCTTCCACGGACGCACGAGCGACTTCCAGGACGTCACCGCCCAGGGCGTCGTCACCTTCCGCGTCGACGACCCGCAGCTGCTCGCCCAGCGCATCGACTTCTCGATCGACCTCGACGACGGTCGCTACCTGCGCACGCCGCTCGAGCAGCTCACGTCGCAGATCGCGCAGCTCGCGCAGCAGCTCACGTGGGAGTACATCGCGAGCACGCCGCTGCGCACCATCCTCGTGGAGGG
>JAOPYW010000208.1 GCA_025964405.1 Thermoleophilia bacterium
GCCGCGCGTCTCGCGCTGCTCGCGTCGTCCGTGATCGCGCTCGCGATCATCGCCCCCACCTCGGCCCTCGCCGACAGCGGCGGCCTCGACACGACCTTCACCCCGGTGACCCTCCCCGCCAACACGACCTTCACCAAGACGCTGAAGCTCGCAGACGGCTCCACCGTCGCCGTCGGCTCGTCGGGCACGAGCACCAAGCTCGCCCTCGTTGCGAAGTTCACCCCGGCTGGCGCGCTCGACGCGTCATTCGGCACCGGTGGCGTCGTGACGTTCAACGCCGGTGGCGGCTCGAACGACACCGCCTACGGCGTCTCGGTTCGCGCGGCAGGTGGACTGATCATCAGCGGCGGCACCAACCCCACAGCCGGTTCTTACGAAGCGTTCATCACCACGACCTCGGCGACGGGCGTGCTGGACGCGACCTGGGGAACGGGCGGCATCCTGACATTGTCGAGCGCCAACGCCACCGATGATGTCTACGGCGCGCACGAGATGGCGGGAGGCGACGTCACGTTCGCCGGTCTCGATCGTCAGGGCGTGAAGTACACCGTGGGACGCGTTGACACTACTGGCGCGCTCGTGCCCACGCCCGGCTTCGGGATCATCGGCGCTGACAATGCGTTCGCCACCGATCCCTCCGATCCGGATGCCACCGCCTCGGCTGCCGTGGGCGGCTATTTCGAACGGACCGACTCGACGTTCGCGCTCATCGGTTACGGCGCCACAACGACCGGTACCACGTACTTCTCGGTGACCACGTACCCCGATGACGGACCCATCGCCACCGTGCACACGCAGGTCCCGACTGGCGCAACGATCGCAAGCATCACGCCGCTGTCGACCAACGGATTCCTCGCGGCGGGTGCCGTCGCGGGCCACGGAGCGATCTGGCGGTTCCTCCCGAGCGGCACGCTCGACACGACCTTCGGCACCGCGGGTCGGCTCGACCTCGCCCCCGCCACCGAGCCGTGGACGGCGACATCGATCGCTGCCTCCCCTGACGGCAAGTACTTCGTGGTCGGCAACGTCGGAGCAACCCGCATCCGCACGCAGCGGCTCACGGCCGCGTTCGCGCCTGACACGACCTTCGGCGACCAGGGCGGCTACGCCGACCGCAGCTTCAACGCTGGCGGCACACGCGCCGTCTCGGTGCAGCCCGACGCCAGCAACCGTCCGGTCATCTTCGGCGCACTCGGCGCATCTGCTGCCGAGTTCCGCGTGGAGCTCCTCGACTACGCCGCACCGAAGCTCGGCGACATCACCTACTCGCCGTCGTTCGTGCAGCGCCTCAACACGGTGACCTGGAAGTTCCCGGTCACGAACACCGGACCCGACGCGAGCGACATCGTCGTCGACGTCGACGTGCCGACCTCGGTCGAGGGCCAGGCCACCTCGGTCACCGCCGGTGCGGCAGCCGTCGTCGCCGACGGTTCGGGCGCGACGTGGACCATTCCGCAGCTCGCAGCCGGCGCCACGGCCACGCTGACCCTCGTCGGCAAGCCCGGCGAGGTCGGCAACCTGACCGTGCGCTCCTCGGTCACGGGCCAGAGCGCCGTGCAGGTCGGCGGCACCCCGGTCGCCAAGGCCTCGACCGTGATGGTCTACGGCGCCGCAACTCCACGCGACGACGTGATCACCGGCACACCGCAGCGTGACGTGATCGACGCCCTCACCGGCAACGACAAGGTCTACGCACTCGCCGGCAACGACACCATCCTCGGCAACGACGGTAACGACTTCCTCGACCTCGGGGCAGGCAACGACGTCGGTGGCGGCGGCAACGGCACCGACACGATCTTCGGCCAGGCCGGGAGCGACAGCATCAGCGGCGGCGCAGGCAACGACAAGCTCCGCGGCGATGCCGGCAACGACAAGGTCAGCGGCGACGACGGCAACGACGTGCTCGTGGGCGGCGTCGGCAACGATCGCCTGTTCGGCGGCCTCGGCGTCGACTTCCTCGACGGCGGCAAGGGCGACGACTACGTGCACGGCGGACCAGGCGTCGACAAGCTCTACGGCTCCACCGGCAGCGACTACCTGATCGGACTGACGGGCAACGACGCCCTGGTCGGCGGACCCGGCAGCGATCGCCTCGACGGCGACGGTGGCAACGACTACCTCAAGGGCAACACCGGCAACGACTTCCTCAACGGCAAGACGGGCAACGACCGCATCTACGGCGACACGGGCAACGACTGGCTGCGCGGATTCACCGGCAACGACTTCCTCGTCGGCGGCACCGGCGACGACCTGGTCAACGGTGGCACGGGCGTCGACCACCTGTTCGGCGGAGCCGGCAACGACGTCATCCGTGCCGACGACGGCGCCGGCGTCGACCACGTCGACTGCGGCAACGGCTGGGACCTCGTCTACGCCAACCCGGGCGACACGGTCACCGCTGACTGCGAGTTCGTGAAGTACGACGTGTTCGCGGTAGCAGCGCCGTGATCCGCAGGATCTGAGATCATCACGGGGGCGGGGCCACTTCGGCGCCGCCCCCGTTTTTTGTGGCCCGCCACGGATGGCGAGCCCACCCCACACGCACCTGGAGTTACGGATGACCGCACGCCGCCGCCGCCTTCGTTGGCCCCGCTCGATCAAATTCCCGACCCTGCCGACCTGGAAGTCGCCCGCCACCGGCGTGATGGGCTGAGCCACTATGCTCCGCGCATGACCGACTCCCGCGCGCAGGCGCTCGCGACCGCGCTCGCGCGCCACGTCACCGCCCCGCTCCGTTCGGGCCCCGAACGCGCGTCGACCGACGAGACCCATCGGCTCGCCCTCGTGCACCCCGAGTACGACGGTTTCATCACGGTGGAGCTGCGCGCACACTGCGACCTCGCCGACCTGCGCGTCGTCGTCGGTCCCGAACTCGATGCCGTGCTCACCGCGCACCACAAGACCGGCCCGCTCGCCGACGGCCAGGTGCGCCCGGTCGACCTCGAGCTGCACCCCGGTTCGATCGAGCAGCCCGCCACGAGTGGCCTGCTCTTCATCGTCGACGAGACGGGCGCGGATGCCGCTCCCCCGATGCGCGTGACCCTCGCGAGCGACCGCAGCTTCGAATGCCAGCTCGCCGGCGCCGTGGATGGCCCGTGGCCCGAGGCCACCAGCTTCGAACAGGCCGTCGCCGACCTGCGCGCCGGGCGCGGCAATGCGCGCCGACTGTCGCGCCGCGTGGCGGTCGTCGCCGCAGGCGCTGCTGATCCGGGCTGGAGCCGCCGGCCGTGGAAGCGCGCATGAGCGAGCATCCGGAGCTTCCCCCGACGACGACGACCGCCGAGGCGCGCGACGAGCTGTTCGGCGTGCACATCCCCGAACTGCAGCTGCCGCTCGCCGACTACCGCGCCGGGCTGGGTGCTGCGGGCCTCGCGGCGGGTGAGTACTACCTCGAGCTCGGCAGCGGGCACGGGCACGGCCTCGTCATCGCCGCGCGCGAGTTCGAGGCCGACGCCCACGGGGTCGAATACCTCGAGGATGCGATCACGACCGCGCTCGCCCGCGCCGTGAAGGCAGGCGTGGTCGATCGCGTCGACATCGTGCGCGACGACGTGCGCCGCACGAGCTTCGCGCCGGCCGACGTGGTGCACATGCACCTCGGCCCCGCCTTCCACGACGTGCTCGCCGAGCGCCTCGAGCAGCAGCTGACGCCCAACGCACGCGTCGTCGCTGCCGGTTGGCAGGTGCCGGGCTGGCTGCCGCTCCCCTCGGCCCTCGAAGCGTGGGACGCCGGATACGTCTATCGCCCCGCCGACCCACGCTGGCAGGTGAGCTGGGGCGCCGTGGAGCCGCTCGCGGCCGATGCGCTCGACCAGCCGGCCCACACGGTCGCGGTGAACGTGCACGCCGACCTCGCGGCGATCGAGGTGCGGATCGACGGCGCTGACGCTCCCGACGCGGAGGCGGTGGTGTCGAGCGCGCGCGCCGGGCGCGGCCAGCAGGTGCACGTCGCGTGGAGCGCGCCCGAGGGTGCACGCTTCGAGCTGGCGCTGTGGGCGCGCAGCCGCAACGGCCGGTTCACGCAGCGTGGGTCGACGTTCACGCCCGACGCGGGGCTCGACGAGGCGTGACGGTCTCACCGGCGGGTACCGCGGGCCCATGGCTCCGCTCCCGACATCCCGCGAACGCGAACTGCGCATCGGTTGCTCGGGCTGGCAGTACCGGCACTGGGACCACACGTTCTACGAGGGCGTGCGCAAGGCCGACCAGCTCACGCACTACGCGCGCCACTTCGACACGGTCGAGGTGAACTCGAGCTTCTACCGGCTCCCCAAGGTGGAATCGGTCGAGCACTGGATCGAGCAGGTTCCCCCGGGGTTCGTCTTCACCATCAAGGGCAGCAAGTTCGTCACCCAGAACAAGAAGCTGCGCGACTTCGGCGACCACGCTCCGCTGCTCTACGAGCGCATCCGTCCGCTCCTCGACACGCCGCACATGGGTCCGGTGTTGTGGCAGCTCCCCGAGGGCTGGAAACGCGACCGCGGCCGTCTCGCCGACGCCCTCGCGCAGCTTCCACCCGGGCGCCACGCGTTCGAGTTCCGCGAACCGAGCTGGTTCGTCGACGACACGTACGCGTTGCTCGCCGAGCACGGCGCGGCGTTCGTGATCGGCGACCACGCGGAGCGCCCGTACCAGACCCGGGAACTGACCACCGACTGGACCTTCCTGCGCTTCCACTACGGGCACGAGCTCGGAACCGGTGCATACTCAAGCCGGGAGCTCGACGCCTGGGCCGATTGGATCGCCTCCGTTCGTGACCGGGCCGACGTGTTCGCCTACTTCAACAACGACTGGAACTGCTACGCACTGCACGAGGCGGCCCGGCTGCGACGCCTGCTGGGGGCCGAGCGCGACCTCGAGGCGCCCGTCACCGACCGCTCGCACGTCACGGCCGACCGCTGAGACACGGCACGCGGTCGCGACGGAGAACCGATCGGTCTCGAGCGGCGAACATCACCTGTACGCATTCGAAAGGAATCCCATGACCGACGCCAAGACCAAGACCGATGCCGAGTGGCGCGAGGAGCTCACGCCCGAGCAGTTCCACATCCTGCGCGAGCACGGCACCGAGCGCCCCAACACGGGCGCGCTGCTCAACGAGAAGCGCGACGGCAGCTTCGCCTGCGCCGCCTGTGGCGAGGAGCTGTTCGCCAGCGGCACCAAGTACGACTCAGGGAGCGGCTGGCCGAGTTTCACCGATCCGGTGAACCGCGAGCACGTGACGCTCATCGACGACGATTCGCTCGGCATGCGCCGCACGGAGGTGCGCTGCGCGACGTGCGGCGGCCACCTCGGTCACGTCTTCCCCGACGGACCGGGCACGACGGGTGAGCGCTTCTGCATCAACTCGGCGGCCCTGCAGTTCGAGCCGGCGGGCGACTGACTACCAGCGGGTCGAGCGGTTGGCGAGCTCGAGGATGGTGACGGCGATCAGGTCGCCGTAGCCCTCGAGCACCTGGGGGTTGATCTTGTCGACCGTGTCCTTGGGCGAGTGGTAGTAGGGGTCGTCCTGCTCGACGCCCTTCACCGATACGCCGAAGTCGATCGCCGGGATACCGGCCTTGTCGAACGACGCGTGGTCGCTGCGTGAGTGGCGCTCCGCGTATTCGACGGCGGTCAGGCCGGTGCGCAGCTGCACGCCCTTGAGGGCGTCGCTCACGGCGGCGGTGCCGGTCTTGAGCCCGAGGTCGTAGCCGACTCGACCGTGGATCGAGCCGACCATGTCCATGTTGACCATGGCGATGGTGCGGGGCGCATCCTCGGCGTGGGCCTTCGCGTAGGCGGTCGAACCGAGCAGGCCGGCCTCCTCGCCGTCGAACCAGATGAGCTTGATGTCGTTGGCGGTGTCGATGCCCTCGTAGGCCTTCGCGAGTTCGAGCAGCGTCGCCGATCCGGAGGCGTTGTCGTTGGCTCCCGGGCCGTTCTTGACGGAGTCGAGGTGCGCGCCGGCGACGACCAGCTTGCGGTCGGCAGCCACGGCGGTGCCGGGACGGGTGGCGATGACGTTCTTGACGATGCCGCGGGCCATGAAGCCGCTCGCGGGCAGCTCCTCGATGTGCACCTCCCAGCCGAGCGCGGTCATCTGGTCGATGACGTACTTCGCGCCGACGTCGTAGCCCTCGGTGCGCCACGTGCGGGGTGAGGCGTTGAGCACCGTGATGTGCTCGATCGTCTCGCTCGCCTTCATGCGATCGATCAGCACGCCCTCCTGCGCAGACGGCGTCGCAGCGCGTGGCATCCCGATCGGCGCGGCCGGGACCGCGGTCGTGGGAAAGGCGGTGGTGCTGGAAGACACGCGCTGCATGATCATCTGATGGTCCTGCCCGACCGGTTAAAGAATGAATCGGGTACGCTGGGCCGGTGACCAAGCCCCCCCGGAGCACCGTGCGCGTGCACGATACAGACGTCGTTCCCCGCTCCCCGGTCGCAGCGGCCCTGCTCTGCATCCTCACCGTGGGGGTACTGGGAGCGGTGCGCCACGGCAAGGTGAACGGCGAACTGCGCCGCCTGGGGCGCGCGCGGGGCTCGATGAGCTTCCCGTTCATCCGGGCGAACCCGGCAGTCTCGGTGCTGGCGTGGATCCTCGGGCTGCTCCTGTGGGGCCTCGTCGCCTACAGCCTGTTCACGTTCGTGCGCGAGCTCGTGGTCGATCGCCGCGACTTCGAACCGGGCGACATCACGACGGTCGCGGGCACGCTCGTCTTCCTGGCGCCGCTGTGGCTCACGAGCCTCCACACGGGCCAACGCATCCGCACGGCGCAGCACCTCGTCGGCATCCAGCCGCAGCCGACGATGCCGCTGCGCATCGCCGCGAGCTCGGTCGCCTTCCCCCCGCTCGGGCTCTGGCGCCAGCAGCGGGAAGCGAACCGCGCGTGGACCACCTGGCGGCAACCATGATCGAGTACAACGCTGCGGGCGCCCGGGTCGCCACGCGCCCGATGTGGCTGCTCGCGCTCGTGGTGTTCGCGCTCGGGCCGTTCTACCGCATCTACTGGGTGTGGCGGACCAACTCCGACCTCAACGACTTCGCGGCCGCGCAGCAGGGGGCCGACGGCAAGCCCGTGATCGACGTCGCGCCGGGTGCGGCGGCGACCTGGATGGCCCTCGCGCTTCCGGGTTGGTTCCTGCTCACCTTCGGCGCGCTCCCGTGGAGCCCGAGCTTCGCGCCCGAACGGATCGGCGGCGCGGATTCCTCCCTCGCCGAGCACCTGACCTTCACGGTGATCGGCATCGCCTTCGTGGTGCCGGCGCTGCTGTCACTGATCCGCACGCGCGGACGCATCCGCGCCGCGCGCCGGCTCGCGGGCCTCGCACCCGACACGCGCTGGACGGGACTGCCGTTCCTCGTCTCCCTGCTGTTCGAGCTCGTGGCGGTGCCGGTGTGGCTGTTCGCGGCGCAGCACTCCCTCAACGACCTGTGGGGCCGCTACCCCCTCCTCCTCGACGAGGACCTGCACGGCGAGTTCGCGCCCCCGTCGACCCGCGCGGCCGCGATCGCCGCACGCCCGGCCCTGCATGAGGCCCGGCTCGAGCGCATCGCCGCGGAGATGGACCAGCCCCGCGCACGCCCCTGGGTCGCGATCGGGTTCTTCGTGCTCTGCCTCGGCATGTTCGTGTTCCAGGTGACGCAGTACGGGTTCTTCCCCGACGACGAGGCCGACATCCGCGCGGTCGGCGCCTACGCCAGCGACCTCGATGGCGCATGGTGGCGCTTCTGGGTGGCCAACGTACTGCACGGCAGTGTCAGCCACCTCGTCGGCAACATGTCACTCTGGCTCCTCGTCGCGATCATGGTCGAGCGGGTCGTCGGCGCCTGGCGCATGGTGCTCCTCGTGGTCGCCGGCGCTGCGGGCACCAGTTCGGGCATGTGGATCTCCGCCCCGCACTCGGTCGCGCTCGGCGCATCGGGCGTGCTCTTCGCCTGCTTCGGCTTCGCGGTGCTGCTCGACCCGCGCGCGCGCCGGCCGATCGGTCGCTTCGGCTGGGCGCTCACCATCATCGGACTCACGCTCTCGACGTTCGCGCCAGGCATCGCCTCCGGCGGACACGTCGGTGGGCTCGTCGCCGGGCTCGTCGTCGGCCTGCTCGTGCGGCTCGTGTGGCGCACCTCCGCCACCGCGGCACCGGCGCTCATCGGCTGGCCCGCTCCTGACGCCGTCGATCGCACCGCCCCGCTCGCCCCCGACCGCGAGCTCCCGGTCGAAGCACGGCTCCAGCACCTCATGGAACGCCGCAATGCGCAGCAGCTCACCGACGTCGAGTACGAGCGCCTGCGCACGGCGCTGCTCATGCGCGGCTGACCTCGAACGTGTCAGCCCGCGGCGACATCCGCCGCGCCGCTGCAGGTCACAT